>DASSMZ010000076.1:0-3148 GCA_035688325.1 Gaiellaceae bacterium | reverse complement strand
AGCCGAGGCGCCCGTAGAGGAGCGCGATCTGCGGCCAGTCCGTCTCCGGCTCGAGGTGGAGCGACGCGATCGCCGCCTGCACCTGGTACGGCCCCGGACGACGCAGCGGGAGGGCGCGGGCCAGCACACGCCGCCCCTCGGCGATCCGCGCGTCGTCCCAGCGCGAGCGGTCCTGGTCCTCGAGCAGCACGAGCTCGCCGCGAGCGTCCAGCCGAGCCTCGCGGCGCGCGTCGTGGAGCAGCATCAGCGCGAGCAGGCCGAGCACCTCGGGCTCGTCCGGCATCAGCACGGCGAGCATCTTGCCGAGGCGGATCGCCTCCTCGCACAGCTCCGCCCGAGGCGGCGGTCCGTAGCCCTCGTTGAAGATCAGGTAGACGACCGCGAGCACCGAGCGCAGCCGCTCGGGGAGCAGATGTTCCGGCGGCACTCGGAACGGGATCCCGGCCTTGCGGATCTTCTGCTTGGCCCGCACGAGCCGTTGCGCCATCGTCGCCTCCGGCACGAGGAACGCCCGTGCGATCTCGTCGGTCGTCAGTCCGCCGAGGGTGCGCAGCGTCAGCGCCACCTGCGCCTCGGTCGCGAGCGCGGGGTGGCAGCACGCGAAGATCAGCGCAAGTCGCTCGTCAAGCCCACGGCTTCCAGAATCCACGTCGGCATCTCCCACGGTTTGAAGGGCTGCCAGCAGCTCGGTCTTGCGGCGGAGCGTCTGCTCGCGGCGGATGCGGTCGATCGCTCGGTTCCGCGCGGTGGTCAGGAGCCAGGCGCCGGGATTGGCGGGGACGCCGTCTCGCGGCCAGCGCTCGAGCGCCGAGGCGAACGCGTCCTGCACCGCGTCCTCGGCGAGCTCCACGTCGCCGAGGATCCGGGCGAGGACCGCGAGCGTGCGTCCCCACTCCTCCCGGTACAGCTCGTCGAGGACTACATGCCCTCCTCGAACACCATGACCGGCCGCACCTCGATCGAGCCGTGGCGCGCGCCGGGGATCTTGGCGGCCCACTCGAGCGCCTCGTCGAGCGAGCCCACGTCGACGAGGTAGTAGCCGCCGAGCTGCTCCTTCGTCTCGGCGAACGGGCCGTCGGTCGTCAGGGTCTCGTCGTTGCGGACGCGAACGGTGGTCGCGGTCTGCGTCGGCTGCAGCGCGTCGCCGGCCACCATCGCGCCGGAGTCCTGGAGCTCCTGCGTGTAGGAGCCGTAGGCCTGGAAGATCTGGCCGCGCTCCTCCTCGCTCATCGTCTCCCAGCCGTTCTCGTCGCCGTAGATCAGCAGCAGGTACTGCATGAGCCCTCCTTCGGTCGCTTACGAGAGTACGACGAACGAGCTCTCGCAGAATCGACAGGCTGGTTACGGCTTGGCGGGGGCCTTGTGGCAAGGGCGCTTGTGCGCCGGCTGGCCCGCCTTCCACGTCACGACGATGCAGGTCGACCTCGTCAGGCCGTTCGTCGTCTGAACCGAGCTCTGGGTGACGGTCGACGACGCACTCGCCGTGGCGGTGGCGCTTCCTGTCGCCGAGGAGCTCTGCGAGGCCCGCCCGACCCCGGTCGATCCGTGCCCCAACCCGAGGAAGGCGAACAGGGCGAAGAGGATCAGCAGCAGCGCCACGTGACGGATGTTACGACGCGGCGAGCATCCGGTCGAGCAGCGCGAGGGCGCCGGCCTTGTCGAGCGGCTCGTTCAGGTTTCCGCACTTCGGGCTCTGGACGCACGAGGGGCAGCCGCGCTCGCACGGGCAGCCGCGCAGGAGCTTGGCCGTGTCCGCCGCCCAGCCCTCGAACACGTCGAAGCCGCGCTCGGTGATCCCGACGCCGCCCGAGTGGCCGTCGTAGACGAAGATCGTGGGGCGGCCGGTCTGGAAGTGGAGGTTCGTCGAGAGCCCGCCGATGTCCCAGCGGTCGCACATCGCCCAGAGCGGCAGCAGCGCGATCAGCGAGTGCTCGGCTGCATGGAGCGAGCCGAGCAGCCGAGGCATGTCGTCGAGGCCCTCGAGCATCCACGGCTCGGGCAGGAACCAGACCGCCTCCGTCTCGAACTCCGTCTGCGGCAGGTCGAGCGCGACGAGCTCGAGGCTCTCCTGCGTCTGGATCGAGCGCTTCTGGTAGCCGACGACCTGGTCGGTCACCACCACCGAGCCGAACGTCAGGTCGACGCTCAGCCGGCGATCGCTGCGGCGCGGCTCGACGATCGCGGTCGTGGTCTCGATCTTGGCCTGCGTGTAGTAGTCGCCGGTGAACGGCTCGACGACCGCGGCGCGTGAGCCGAGGTCGAGCTCGCGGACGCGGTAGCTCTCGCCGAGGTGCAGGTAGATCGCACCCTCGTGCACGGTCGAGAACGCGCGCTCGCGCTCGACGATCCCGAGGAGCGTGCCGCTCGAGGCGTCGACGACCGTGAACGATTCGGGGCCCGTGGAGCGCAGCGCCACGCGCGCCGCCGGGTAGTCGCGGCCCGCCCAGACGTAGCCGGCCGGCGTGTGCCGCAGGTCGGGGAGCGCCGCCGCGCGCTCGAGCGCCGCGTCCCCGAGCACCTCGCGGTCGCGGTCGTCGAGCGGCGCCTCGAACGCGGCCGCGCGGACGTGGCCGTCGAGGACGCGCGGGTTCTCGTGGTCGAGGATCGCCGCCTCGACGCGGCGGCCGAGCAAGGCGCGCGGCTCGCGCATGAAGTACTGGTCGAGCGCGTCCTCGCTTGCGACCAGCACCGCGAGGCCGTGCCCGCGGCGGCCGGCGCGTCCCCACTGCTGGCGCAGCGAGGCCACCGTGCCCGGGAAGCCGACCGAGATCACGCAGTCGAGCAGGCCGACGTCGATCCCGAGCTCGAGCGCGTTCGTCGCCGAGACGCCGAGCAGGTCGCCCGCTGCGAGCCGCCGCTCGATCTCGCGCCGCTGCGCCGCCGTGTAGCCCGCGCGGTAGGGCGAGAGGTGCGTGTCGTCGCCGAGGCGCTCCGCGGTGAAGCGGTGGATCAGCTCCGCCGCCTTGCGGCTCTTCGCGAACGTGAGCGTGCGCAGGCCGCGGTCGACGAACATCGCCTGCAGGCGCGCGGCCTCCGCGAGCGCCGACGCGCGCAGCCCCAGCTCTGCATCGAGCAGCACGGGGTTCCAGAGCACGACCGTGCGCTCCGCCCGCGGCGCGGCGTCGTCGCCGATCACGGTCACGCTCTC
>DASSMZ010000073.1:0-5778 GCA_035688325.1 Gaiellaceae bacterium | reverse complement strand
GGCGCCGCACCAGACGCTGCTGAAGGCGATCGACAAGGTCGTCGCGGGCGAGGGGTTCGTCGATCCGGCGCTGATGCCGGCCTTCCTCTCGGGCGACCGCGAGGACATGCTCACGGCCCGCGAGCGCGAGATCCTGCAGCTGCTCGCCGACGGGATGTCCAACGCCGACGTGGCGGGGCGGCTCTTCATCAGCCAGGAGACGGTCAAGAGCCACGTGCGACACATCCTCACGAAGCTCGAGGCCGACACGCGCACGCACGCCGTGGCGATCGCGCTTCGTGACGCGATCATCGACTAGGCGTCGCTTGCGATGCCGCGACAGGACGTGCGGGCTTCGCCCGCTCGTCCGTCTGAAATGACCGGTCGACACATCTGGACGGGATTCGGAACCGCCACTAGAGCCTCGGCGTTGGTGGCGGTCGTCGCGCTGGCGGCGGTCGTGTCGATCCTCGGCCTGGCGATCGGGTCGAGCCGGGTCGCGTTCGCCGGTCTCGGCGTCGCGATCGTCGGCGCGGCCGGCTTCGCGCTGCACCTGATCGTCACCGAGCGCCGTCGGCACGAGGTGGTCGAGGAGGAGCTCTCGGCGCAGTCGAGCTTCCTCGAGTCGCTGATCGAGTCGATGGGCTCGATCGCGGCCGCGCACGACCCGGCCGCCGTCCTCGAGCGGGCGCGGCGCGAGGCGAAGGAGCTCTTCGGCGCCAAGGCGGCGCTGCTCAGGCCCGGCGAGCGGGGTGTGTTCGGCGCCGTCGTCCTGCCGCTGCAGATCCGCGGCGAGGAGATCGGCGCGCTGCAGCTGACGCGCTCGCAGGCGCTCGACCGCGAGGAGCTCGCTCGGGCGACGCTGCTCGTCGACTTCACGTGCCGCGTGGTCGAGAACGCGCGCCTGCTGGCCGAGGCGCAGGTGCGCGAGGCGGAGCGGGCGCGGCTGTCGGACCAGCTGATCATCGCCGAGCAGGAGGAGCGCCGACGGCTCGCGCTCTTCCTCCACGACGGGGCGGTGCAGTCGCTCTCGGGCGTCAGCCTGATGCTGGACGCGGTGATCGACTCGCTCGAGCGCGGCCGGCTCGACGAGGCGACGTCCGTTCTCGCCTCGGCGCTGCAGCGGCACCGCGACACCATCCGCGCCCTGCGCGACCTCTCCTTCAACATCGAGCCGGTCGTGCTCCGCGACCAGGGGTTCGCCCCCGCCGTCCGCGCGCTCGCGGAGCAGGTCGGCCTCACGCACCAGATCCAGATCGACCTCGACGTCGGAGCCGCCGACGAGCTGGCGGAGAACGTCCGCGTGGGGATCTACCAGATCGTCCGCGACGCGGTGAACCAGGCAATCCGCCGCGGGCCGCCCACGCGGATCTCGATCACCGTCGCCGAGGGCGTCGACGGGACGGTCGAGACGATCGTCTCCGACAACGGCGCCGGCGAGCGGCGGCGCGCCAGCTTCGACGACATCGAGGAGCGCGCGCGGACGCTCAGCGGGCAGCTCGAGGTCGAGGCCGGCGAGGACGGCGGGACCGCGGTCCGGGTCGTGCTGCCGTCCTACGTCGCGCACGGTTAGCATCAGGGCATGGACGAGAACGGGCAGCGGCCGGCGGGACACCTGCGCTTCGTGTGGACGCCGAACGGCTACGAGCTCCGCGAGCGCGAGGGCGACGTCCCGGGCGTCGGCGACACGGTCGAGGAGGGCGAGCAGCGCCTGCGCGTGACCAAGGTCGCACCCTCCCCGCTCCCGGGCGACTCACGGCGCTGCGCCTACCTGCAGCCGCTCACCTGAGCGCGTCCTCGGCGGCGGCGCGCCCCAGCACGAGCGCCGAGGCGAGCCCGCTCGCGTACCCGCCTGCCGAGATGCCGCCGGCGTCGGCGCCGGCCGCGTAGAGACCGTCGAGCGGCCGCGCATCCGCGTCCAGCACCCGCGCCCGCGCGTCCACGCGCAGGCCGCCGATCGTATGCGTGATCGCGGCCGCGACCCGCACCGCGGCGACGGCGCCCTCCGGCGCCGGAAACGGCAGCCCGTCCGGCTCGACCCGTGTCGGCGCCTGGGCGACGAGGTCGCCGACGCTGCCGTAGCGGACGCGCTGGCCGAGCCCGGCGTCGTCGAGGACGTACCAGGCGCGAGCGCCAGGCTGACGCGCCGTCGCCTGGACCAGGTCGAGCTCAGACCAGCTGACGGCGTCGCCCTCGAAGAACTCCTCGCCGCGCTCGTTGAAGATGCGTGCGTAGCGGCCGTAGACCTGGGCGAGCGAGACGAACTCGTCCTCGCCGAAGTCGACGTCGGCCATGTTGCGGCCGTAGAACTCGTCGGTGCCGGCGCTGAGGGCGGCCCCGCGCTCGAGTCCGGCGAGCAGCCCGTCGCCGGCGCTCCACGGGTTGGCGCGGACGCGCAGCGGCGCCGCCGGCTGCACGTACCGCTCGACCAGCCGGGCGTTGCCCTGGAAGCCGCCGGTCGCGAGCACCACCGCCTCGTCCGGCCACGTCCCGGGGCCGTGCCCGCACCGGACACGCCCGGCCGCCCGGACGAGCGCGTCGGTGAGGCCCTGGGGGTCGAAGCGGACGCCGGTCGTCAGCGGATTCCCCGTCCCGCGCTCGACCACCGGGGCGCCGACCGACTCGAGCCACGCCAGCGCCTCGTCGAGCTGCTCGAACACGAGCCGCTGCAGCCTCTCGTCGCCGCCCGGGCACTGCGCCCGGAACTCCTCGAAGCTGCGGTAGCGCCAGATCACGCCGCTCGATAGCAGCATCGAGCCGCCCGGCCGCGTGCCCTTCTCGAGCACCGTCGGCTCGGCGCCGAGCTCGCGCGCCCGCGCCGCGGCGACGAGGCCGGCCAGGCCGGCGCCGAGTACCCACAAGCGGTTCCTGTGGACTTTCACTCGTCCCGACCGGTCGTTTCGGACCGGCGCACAGGCGGAGCCTGCGCGCCCTGACGTCGGCAGCGCAAGCGAGCCTTTTGGGCCTAGGTCAGCGAGAAGGTCGGCTTGTGCTCGACGTACTCGACCCTCACGCGCTCCGGCCCCCAGACGAAGACCGCGTACGTGTTGGCGGCGTCGACGATGTTGTCGATCTCGAGCCCGAGCTCACGCGCGGCCTGGATGTGCTGCTCGGCCGACTCGACCCGCACCGCCAGATGGTTCAGGAGCGGACGCTCCGGGTCGCCGGGCTCCCCCTCGTGGAACTCGACGAACGCGCCGCCGACCTCGACCCGCGGCGTCCCGGACGGCCCCGGCGACGCCGCCGAGAACCCCAGCGACTCGTACTCCCGGGCCGTCTCCTCCGGCGATCGCGAGAAGAGCGCTACGTGGTCGAGGTCGTACTCGACCTCCGTCGGCGCCTCGACGAAGCCGAGCCGCAGGCCCTCGGAGACGTCGACGTATGCCTCGCCCGCACGAGGCCGATCGACCGAGCCGTTCAGGTCGCCGAGCGCCTCATCCAGGCTCGAGACGCGGAGGGCGACGTGCTTCAGGGCGCCGCGCTCACGCGTGCCGTCGGCCGCGAACAGCGTCAGCTTGCCGCGCCGCGCGTCGGAGCCGACGAGCGTGAACGCGTCGGTCCGGTCGACCACGTGCATCCCCGCCCTGGTGGTGACGAAGTCGGCGATGCGGTCGCGGTCGGCGACCCAGAGGGCGACGTGGTCGAGCGTCTCCGGCTGCACGGGCCGGAGCTTACCGACGGGCTACTTCCTGCGGTCGACGGCGCGCTGCAGCTGCTGCTTGTTCATCCGCGAGCGGCCGTCGATGTTCATCCGCTTCGCCTCGTTGTACAGCTGCTCCTTGGTGCGTCCCTTCTCGCGGTTGGTGCCGGAGCGCCGCCCGCCGCGACGGCTCGAGGACATGTCCGCGCGGGAGAGGCGGGACGACTCGCGCGCCTCGCCGCTGCGGGCGCGCTCCTTGTTGACCGTCCGCGCCGCGATCTCCTTGGCGCGCTTCGTCGAGCGCCCCTGCTGCTTCTCGCTCTCCTTGATGTGCTCGTACTGCCGCTCGCGCTTCGCGCTCCACGCTTGCTGAGGCATCGGATCCCTCCTCGGTTGCTCGGAGGACCGATCCCCGCCCGCGCGGTTTTCTAACTACTCGAGCGGCTCGTTCTGCACGTTGTGCTCGGTGGCGTACTCGTCCGTGAGCTTGTTGATCACGTCTGCGCCGTCCCCGTAGGCGTAGTTGATCTTCACGAACGGCTCCCATTTCGCCGGCAGCGCATCCTCGGGGAAGATCGCCTCGACCGGGCACTCCGGCTCGCAGGCGCCGCAGTCGATGCACTCCTCCGGGTCGATCACGAGGATCCGCTCGAACTCGTGGATGCAGTCGACAGGACAGACGTCCACGCAGGACAGGTCTTTGATGTCGATGCAGGGCTCGGCGATGATGTACGTCACGGGCGCGCAGTCTACTGACGCGGCTGCTCAGGAAGTCAGCTCTTCGACGAGCGCCTTCGCGCGCTCGTCGAGAGCCGATTTGGCCACGACCTGGTCGAAGCCGGCGGCGTGCGCGCGGCGCAGGCCGTCGGTGTCCGTGTGGTTCGTGAAGCCGAGGATCGGCACCTCCGGATACGCGTCGGCTACCTCGTCGGGGTCGACGCGGGCGATGTCCGCGATCACGCAGTCCGGTGGGTCGACGCTCTCGGCCGAGGTGAGGTGGTGACCGGGCAGGAGCCCTTCGAGTTTTCCTCGGAAGAAGAGATCGACCCCCACCAGCAGGATCGTCGCCACGTGGCAAACGTAGCATCCTTGCGCGACGGCACCAACGGCGCGATCTGATACGAACAGCCGGTGTTCCCGCCCGAGCTCGACGACCTCCTGCGCCGCCCGAACCCCGCCGTCGTGGCGACGTTGCGGCCCGACGGCTCGCCGCACACGGTCGCGACCTGGTACCTCTGGGACGGCGAGCGCGTGCTGCTGAACATGGACGAGTCGCGTGCGCGGCTCGGCTTCATGCGCCGCGACCCGCGGGTGTCGCTGACCGTGCTCGACGCCGAGAGCTGGTACCGGCAGGTGACCCTGCTCGGCCGCGTCGCCGAGCTGGTGGACGACGACGAGCTGGCAGACATCGACCGCCTGTCGCGGCACTACGGTGGCGAGCCGTTCAACGACCGCAAGAGCCGCCGCGTCAGCGCCTGGGTCGAGGTCGGGTCGTGGCACCTCTGGCCGCCGCCTTGAGCCTGGAGGCGGGGCTCGACCTGATCCGCCGCGGCGAGTACTTCGCCGCCCACGAGGTGCTCGAGGACGTCTGGCGGGCGGCCGCCCCGGCCGAGCGCGACTTCTACCAGGGGCTCGTCCACGTGACGGTCGCGTGGTACCAGGCCGGCCGCGGCAACCGCGTCGGCTGCGAGCGCCAGCTCGAGAAGGCGGCGCGCCGGCTCGGGCGGTACGCGCCGGAGCACGAGGGCGTCGACGTCGGGGCGGTGCTGGAGCAGGTCGCCCTCGCACGGGCGGTCGTCGGCAGCGGGTCGCTGAAGCTGGCGCCTCCGCGGCTCTAGAGCTGGCCGCCGAGGCCGATCGCCTCGAAGAAGCGGTGGACCGCGACGTTCAGCCACCAGTTGCGGTCGAAGAAGAGCAGCAGGCCGAGCGCGACGAGGACGGCGCCGCTCACGACGCGGATGACGTCGTAGTGGTCGCGCACCCAGCGGAAGGCGGTCATCGCGTGCCCGAACGCGATGCCGATCGCGACGAAGGCGACGGTGAGCCCGAGCGAGTAGACCGCCAGCAGGATCACGCCGCGGACGACCGTGCGCGAGTCGGCCGCCAGCACGAGGATCGCGCTGAGCACGACGCCCACGCACGGCGCCGCGCAGACGGCG
>DASSMZ010000062.1:0-3955 GCA_035688325.1 Gaiellaceae bacterium | reverse complement strand
ACGATGTTCGTCGCCGTCTGCGACCAGAACTTCGGGAACTCGACGTCCTTCTGCTCGAACGCCGGGCCGTCCTTGCCGGGGATCAGGGCGTCACGCGTCTCCCACTCGATCTCGTCGAACGGGTCGCGGCCGGGGATCGTGAAGAACCGGCGCAGGCCGAGGCCGGCGGACTCCTCGACCACCGTGTTCTCGAGCTGCTCGTCGGCGATCTCGACGGTCTCCAACTGCCTTGCTGACGCCATTTCCCGACCTCCTGCGCTTCTCCGAATGGTATGTCCTGCGCCCGGGTCGGCGGTGCCAGCGCGGCTCGAGCGGACCGCCCACCTTAGGGCGGGGGTCGGACGGCTTTCCCGGACCACACGACCGCCCGTTGCGATGGCGCGACAACGGGCGGTCGGCTCCTGAGGGGGAGAGGGGCTCGGGCACTTGACGGCACCCAATCCCGGGGCGGCACCGTACGGCCTCGCGGCCCGCTTCGGGTCGATCTTGGGCAAATCTGTACAAAGCTCTAATCGACCGCGACTGAGGCCAGGAACTCGCGCGCCCGTCCGGCCATGACCGCGTTGCCCTTCTGCTCGAAGCGGGCGAGCGCCTCCCGCAGCGCGGCCTCTGCTTTCTCCCGCCGGCCGGCGACGCGATACACCAGCGCCGCGTCCATGCGCAGGTAGGCCTGGTTGTTCAGCTCGTCGCCGGTGTCGAGGATCGGGATCGCGTCGTCCGCGAGCCGCTCGGCCTCCTCGTGCTCGCCCTTGTGCGCGAGCACCTTCGCGAGCGCCATGCGCCAGGTCGCCTGCGCGTTCGCGTCGTCGCTCGTCGCCGCGTCGCGGCTGCGGAGCGCGGCCGCCTCGGACTCGTCGAACCGGCCGAGGTCGTAGAGGGCGCTCGCGTGGAGCGTGGCCATGGTCGACAGCCAGCCCCGCTCGCCCGCGGCCTCGAGGAAGTCGCATGCCTCGCCCACGACCCGTGCGGCCTCGGCCGGGTTGCCGGCGAGCAGCTCGAGCGGGCCGTTCCAGAACGCGAGCGTCACGTCGTCGACGGTGCGTCCGAGCTCGACCAGGATCTCGTGCGCTTCGGCCAGCAGGGCGCGCGCCTCGTCGAAGCGGCCCTGGAGCGCGTAGAAGCCGGCGACCGGGCGGATCGTCCACGCGGTCAGGCTCTTCTCGCCGCGGGCGCTCTCGAGCAGCGCCTCGACGCGGGGGAGCGCCTCGGCGAGCGGCGTCGGCCCCCAGAAGAGCGCCGGCGCATAGAACTCCATCGTCTCGCTCCGCCACCGGTCGCCTGAGCGCGCCGCGTGCTCGAGCACGTGCTCGGCGGCGGCGAGGCATTCCTGCCACTGCGCGCGCATGTTCTGTGCCGCGAGCACGAGGAACCACGCGCTCGCGAGCGCGTGGTCGTCGCCGTCGGGGCCGAGCTCGGCGATCGCCTGGCGTGCGAGCTCGAGCCCCTGCTCGGCGGTGAACTCCTGCGAGGTGACCGTGTGGAGGATCGCCCGCTCGCAGCGTGCCCGCAGCTCGAGCGCGCGGTCGCCGGTCGCCTGCGCGAGGGCGACGGCACGGTCGCGGGAGGCCTCGCCGTCGCGCATCTCGCCCGTGTCGATGAGCGCAGTCGCGAGGTCGAGCAGCAGCTCGACTCCCTCCCGCCCGCGCGGCTCCGAGAGCGAGACGGCCCGGCCGAGCAGGTTCGCCGCGGTCGCCGCGTCGCGCACCACGAGCGCACGCCGTCCCGCAGCGGCCAGGCGAGCGGCCGCCCGCGCGCCGAGCGCGTCCTCGGACGCGCCGAGCTCGACCCGGTAGCGGCACGCCTGCTCGAGGTGGTAGCCGAGCACCTCGTCCAGCTCGACGAGGCCGCCGCCGTGCAGCTCCAGCCACTCGGCGAAGCGCTCGTGCAGGTCGGCGCGCGTCGCCTTGGGCAGCGCGTCGTAGGCGGCGTCGCGGATCAGCAGATGGCGGAAGCGGTAGGCGTCCTCGCCCGGAAGCTGCGGCTTGTCGGGCCGGACGAGCTCCTTGCGGACGAGGCCGTTGAGGCGCGTCTCGACGTGCGTCTCCTCGGGCGCGAGCGCCTGGACGGCGCCGCGGTGGAAGACGCGGCCCTCGACCGCGCCTCGCTCGAGCACGCCGCGCTCGGCCGGCTCGAGCTGGTCGAGCCGCGCGGCGAGGAGCGCGTGGATCGTCCCCGGCACCGCGACGTCGCCGTCCCCCGAGTCCTCAACGAGCGCCACCATCTCCTCGACGAACAGCGGGTTCCCCTCGGCCGCGTCGCGGATCCGCTTCTGCAGATCGGGCGCGAGCGCGGCGTCGCCGAGCAGGCGCGCGAGGAGCTCGTCGGTCTCGTCGGCGCTGAGCGGCTCGAGCAGAAGCGTCGTCGCGTTGAGCTTGCCCCCGCCCCAGCCCGGGCGGCGGTCGAGCAGCTCGGGCCGCGCGAGGCAGAGGAGCAGTAGCGGCGCCTCGCGCGAGAGGTCGGCCACGTGCTCGACCAGGTCGAGGAACGTCTGCTCGCCCCAGTGGATGTCGTCGAACACGACCACGAGCGGCTGCGCGTGGGCGGCGGCCTCGAGCAGCTTGCGAACCGCCCACGGGATCTCCTCGCTCGCACCCGTCGACTCCTCGCCGAGCAGGCGCTCGATCGCGGCCAGCGCGGCCGGCTCCAGGCCGAGTGCGGCCCCGGGCGGAAGCTGCTTCACCACCTCGACCACGGGCCAGTAGGTGATCCCCTCGCCGTAGGGGAGGCAACGGCCGCCGACGACGCGGGCGTCGCCGAGGCCGCCGACGAGCTCCGCCGTCAGACGGGACTTGCCGACGCCGGCGCTGCCGAGGAGCGTGAACAGCTGGCACGAGCGGTCGGCGACGGCCTGCGCGAACGCCTCCCGCAGGCGGCGGAGCTCGCGCTGCCGGCCGACCAGGGGCGCGTCGAGCCGCCGTGCGAAGGCCGGTGCCTCCTCGTTGAGCGCGAGCAGGCGGTGTGCGACGAACGGCTCGGCCTTGCCCTTCAGGTCGAGGGTCAGCTCCTCGGTCTCGACGGCGTCCCGGACGAGCTGCGCCGTCTCGTCGCCGAGCAGCACCTCGCCCGCGCCGGCCGCCTGCTCGAGGCGCGCCGCGACGTTGACGGCGTCGCCGGTCGCGAGCCGTTCGTCCGTGCCGACGACGACCTCGCCCGTGTTGAGGCCGATCCGCGCCTGCACGCCGAGCTCGGGCAGCGCGTCGCGCATCTCGACCGCCGCGCGTACGGCCCGCAGCGCGTCGTCCTCGTGCAGTCGCGGCACGCCGAACACGGCCATCACCGCGTCGCCGATGAACTTCTCGACCGTGCCGCCGTGGCGCTCGACGACCGCGCGCATCTCGTCGAAGTAGCGGCCGAGCAGCGCGCGCAGCGCCTCCGGGTCGACCGACTCGCCGAGCGCCGTCGAGCCGACGACGTCGCAGAAGAGGACAGTCACGACCTTGCGGTACTCGCGCGCGTACGGCTCAGGCGCAAGCTCGGCGCCGCAGGCGTTGCAGAACCTCGAGCCCTCCGGGTTCTCGCGGCCGCAGCTCGGGCACGTGAGCATGCGTCAAGCGTATGACGGCCACGCGCCGGCGTCAGGCCCGGGTGCTGTCGGTCGTCAGGTAGTGCGCGCCCGACCCCTTGGCGGACGCCTCGTCGTCGGGGTTCAGCAGGTCGCAGCGGTCGATCGAGAGGCAGCCGCAGCCGATGCACGTCGTCAGCCGGTTGCGCAACGCCTGCAGCGTCTCGATGCGGGCGTCGAGGTCGTCGCGCCAGCGCTTCGAGAGCCGTTCCCAGTCGCGGCGGCTCGGCGTGCGGTGGGTCGGAAGGCCCCCGAGCGCGGCGCCGATCTCGGTCAGCGTGATCCCGGCGGCGCGGCCCGCCTGGATGAACGCGATCCGCCGCAGCACGGCCCGCTCGTAGCGGCGCTGGTTGCCGTCGGTGCGGCTCGCGGCGATCAGCCCGCGCCGCTCGT
>DASSMZ010000053.1:0-3966 GCA_035688325.1 Gaiellaceae bacterium | reverse complement strand
GTCGGTGTACTGCGAGGCGAAGCTGTAGACGGCGTAGGCCATGCCGCGCTTCTCGCGGATCTCCTGGAACAGCCGGGACGAGGCCGAGCCGCCGAGGATCCCGTCGAGCAGCGATGCCGCGAAGCGCCGGCGGTCGGAGCGCGCGATCCCGGGCGCGGCGATGCAGACGTGGTACTGCTCGGTGTCCTTGCGCTGGAAGCGGATGCTCGGCGGCGGCGCCTTCACGAGCGCCGGCCGCACGCGCGGGCCCCGGCTCGCTCCGGCCGCGCGCCGCTGCAGGCGCAGGAGCAGCCGCTCGAGCTGCTCGTGCTTGAGGTTGCCGGCGGCGGCCACGACGACGTTGCCGGGGACGTACATCGATCGGTGGTAGGCGGAGATCGTCCGGCGCGTCACGCTGGAGATGACGTCCGCCCGTCCGATCACGGGCCGCCCGAGCGCGTGCGTCCCGAAGGTCGCCTCGCAGATCAGGTCGTGCACGAGCTCCTGCGGCTGGTCCTCGTACATCGCGATCTCCTCGAGCACGACCTCGCGCTCGGCGTCCAGGTCGGCGAACGCAGGCGCGAAGACCATCTCGCCCATCACGTCGAGCGCGACCTCCAGCTTGTCGTCGGGCACCCGCGCGTACAGCACCGTGTGCTCGCGCGAGGTGGCGGCGTTCAGCTCGCCGCCGAGTCCGTCGAAGATCTCGGCGATCCGCTGCGCGCCGTAGCTCGTCGTGCCCTTGAAGAGCAGGTGCTCGATGAAATGCGAGAGCCCGGCCTTCGCGTCGGTCTCGTCACGCGAGCCTGCGCCGATCCAGAAGCCGAGCGCGACCGAGCGGACGTGCGCGAGGCGCTCCGAGATGACCCGCTCGCCCGAGTCGAGCTCCGTGAGCACGTACTTCTGCTGCACGCGCGGATCGTACTCGCCGCCCCCGCTACCCTCGTCCGGTGGAGCCGGACACGGCGTTCGAGGACACGGTGCAGGCGGCGATCGAGTCGCTCCCCGACGACCTCCGGTCGGCGATGTCGAACGTCGCGATCCTGGTCGAGGACGAGCCGCCTGACGGCCTGCCGCTGCTCGGCCTGTACGAGGGAGTCCCGCTGACGGAGCGCTCGAGCGCCTACGCCGGCGTCCGGCCGGACAAGATCTCGATCTACCGCGGACCGCTCGAGCGGCTCTACGGGCACGACCACGAGCTGCTGCAGGAGCAGATCCGCCGGGTCGTACTGCACGAGATCGCACACCACTTCGGCATCTCCGACGAGCGGCTACGCGAGCTGGACCGCTACTGAGCCCGGTCGATCAGCTGGCTGAGCGTCCCGATCGACGGCAGCCCGGCGCCGAGGTTCGTCAGGCGACCGCCCGTCTTGCCGACGAGGATCGTCGGCGTGCCGGCCAGCCGGTCGGCCTGGGCCTGCTGGTCGAACTGGGTCATCTGGTCGGCGACGGCCTTCGAGTTGGCCGCGTCCTGCAGCTGCTTGACGTCGACGCCGGGGATGCTCGCGGCCGCGTCCGCGACCATCGAGTCGTCGAGCCAGCCGCCGTTCTCCGGCCCCTGGTTGAAGTAGAGGAGCTGCGAGAAGTTGAAGCCGCGGTTCTGGGCGAAGGCGGCGATCATCGCGCGCCTGCCGCGCTCGGAGTCCGGGCCGATGACCGTGACCGGCCGCGCGATCACCTTCAGCTTCCCGGTGCGCACGTACCTGTCGATGAGCGTCGGCATCAGGGTGGTGGCGTACTCCCGGCAGACCGGGCACTGGAGGTCGACGTACTCGACGAGCGTCGCGGGCGCGGTCGCCTTCCCGAGCACGTTTCCGTGCTGCGGAATCCCGGCAAACTGCTTCTGGATCGTCGCGGCGTCCGGCAGCGGCGTGCCCGACGTGGAGCTCGAGCCGTTGCCGCCGGAGACCACGATCACCACCGCCACGATCGCGGCGATCGTCGCGAGCACGGCGACGGCGCCCCCGAGCACCCACGGCGAGGCCTTGCGGCCCCCGGTGCTCCGAACGGGCGGCCGCGCGACCGCTGCCTGTCGCTGGCGCCTGGCTGTCTTTCCGCTCGTCATCGTTCGTCGCTAACGGTAGCTGTCGAAATCGGCGGCGTCGCACCCAACAGGAGGAACTCGGCGCAGAGCACGAAGCCGGTCAGCGCGAGCGTCGGGATCGTCATGTAGCCGAACTCGTTGATCCACTTCGTCGCGCAGCCGCCGGGCGCCGAGAGCAGGCACGCCTTCGCCTGCTCGACCACGCCGTTCTCGACGAGCAGGTGGTAGACCGACACGCCGGCGCCGACGAGCGGCAGCGGCAGCAGGTAGCGCGCCACACGGCGGTCGTTCGCGAGCGCGGCGAGCAGCGTCACGATCGTGAGCGGGTACATGCAGATCCGCTGGTACCAGCAGAGCTCGCACGGGACGAAGCCCGCGATCTCCGAGAAGAAGAGGCTGCCTGCGGTGGCGATCGAGGAGACGAGGAAGACGAGCCAGAGCTCGTAGCCTTCGACGAGTCCACGCAGCAGGTCGCTCATCGCGCGCAGCCCGGCGAGCCAGCCGAGGCCGACCAGCAGCAGCAGGCCCGCGAGCACCTGGCCGACCACGCCGAGGACGGCGAGGAGGACGATCGTGTCGTGCGTCAGCGCGGCGCCTCGAAGACGGTGTCCGTGTGCGGGTCGACGTAGAAGCGCGTCCCGCGCGCCCCCTCCCACATCGCGAGCCGCGCGAGCCCGATCGACGACATCGCCGCGAGGCCCGCGAGCAGGCCGCCGAGCAGCGCCGCCAGCCCCGGCTGCGGCCAGAGCGCGACGGCGATCAGCGCGGTCAAGCCGATCGTGCTCGGATAGGCCGCGTGCGCCAGCGTGCGCGCCTTGCCCGCGAACCGCGCGTCGGCCGGCAGGGGCTGCGGCTGGTCGAACTTCATGGCCGAGCGGCGGCGACGGTCGCCGCCGTACACCGCCAGGAGCAGCGCGAACGCCCCGAGCGCGAACAGCCCGAGGGCCGCGCCGCGGTCGAGCCCGAACGCGACGGCCGCGGCGAGGCCGGCAAGCGCTAGCCCCAGCCGCAGCCCGGCGATCAGGAGCGCCTGTTCCCTCGCCTCGACGAGGAGCGGCGCTCCTGCCCGCTCGGCCGCCTCAGCGGTCGCGCCCGCCGCGTCCACGGCCGCGCCCGCCCCGCCCGCGCTCACCGTCACGGCGCGGCGGGCGCTCCTCGCGCTCGCGCGGAGGTGCGTCCTTGGCACGCTCGATCAGCTCCTCCGGCTGGACGAGGTTGCCGTTCTCGTGCTTGGCGATCAGCTTGAGGCCGATCCGGCCGCGATCCTTGTCGACCTCCTGGACGATCACGTCGAGCACGTCGCCGCGCTCGATCACGTCCTCGATGTGGCCGACGCGGCCCGGGCCGACGTTGGAGACGTGCAGCAGCCCGTCCGTTCCCTTCTTCAGCTCGACGAAGGCGCCGAACTGCGTCGTCTTGACGACCCTGCCGGTGTACGTGTCCCCGACCTCCGGCTCCTTCGTCAGGCCCTCGATCGCGGCGATCGCACTTTCGGCCTTCGGGCCGTCGGTCGCGTAGATCAGGATCGTCCCGTCCTCCTCGATGTCGATCTGGACGTCGTGGTCGGCCTCGAGCGCGCGGATCGTCTCGCCGCCCTTGCCGATCACCATCCCGATCTTCTCGGGGTCGATCTTGATCGTCGAGATCCGCGGCGCGTTCGCCGCCAGCTCCGTGCGGCTTGCCGGGATCGTCTCGGCCATGCGGTCGAGGATGAACTCGCGGGCGCGCTTCGCCTGGGCGAGCGCGTTCCGCATGATCTCCTGCGTGACGCCGGTGATCTTGATGTCCATCTGCAGGGCGGTGATGCCGTCACGCGAGCCCGCGACCTTGAAGTCCATGTCGCCGAGGTGGTCCTCCGCGCCCTGGATGTCGGTCAGGACCACGTAGTCGTCGCCCTCCTTGACGAGGCCCATCGCGATGCCGCCGACGGGCGCCTTGATCGG
>DASSMZ010000051.1:0-11430 GCA_035688325.1 Gaiellaceae bacterium | reverse complement strand
GCGCTTCTACTGGGACTGGGAGAAGACGCGCAAGGGCCAGTCGACGCTCGACGCGCCCGTCACGCCGCCGGTCTCGCTCGTGGCCGGCCTCGACGTCGCGCTCCGGATGCTGCTGGACGAGGGGCTCGAGGCGGCGTTCGATCGGCACCGCCGCCTCGGCCGCGCGTGCCGCGAGGGAATCAAGGCGATGGGACTCGAGCTGAGCTCGCCCGACGACGACAGCTCGGCGGTCGTGACGGCGGCGCGCGCGCCTGAGGGCATCGACTCGGACGAGCTCGTGCTGCTGCTGCGCGACCGGCACGGCGTCACGCTGGCGCCGGGCCAGGGCGAGCTGAAGGGCAAGATCTTCCGCATCGGCCACATCGGCTACTACGACGTCTTCGACATCACGACGGCGCTGGCGGCGGTGGAGCTCGCGCTCGTCGAGCTGGGCGCGGAGATCGAGCGCGGCGTCGCCGTCACCCGCGCACTCGAGGCGTTCGAGCACACCCCGGTGTGACCCGACCCAGAGTCCTCGTCCGCGAGCAGATCGCCGACGCGGGAGTCGAGCTGCTGCGCGAGCGGTTCGACGTCGACCTCGACGGCAGCGCCGACCTCGGCGAGACGATCGGCGACTACGACGCGATCGTGATCCGCTCGGCGACGAAGCTGACCGCCGAGTTGATTGCGCGCGGCGAGCGTCTGAAGGTGATCGGCCGCGCGGGGGTCGGCGTCGACAACGTCGACGTCGAGGCCGCGACGCGTCGAGGAATCGTCGTCGCGAACGCGCCGGAGTCGACGGTCACGTCTGCCGCCGAGCACACGGTCGGCCTGCTCGTCGCGCTGGCGCGCAACATCCCGCAGGCCCACGCGGCGCTCAAGCAGGGCCGCTGGGAGCGGTCGGCGTGGGGTGGGGTCGAGCTCGAAGGCAAGACGCTCGGCGTGCTCGGGTTCGGGCGCATCGGCCAGCAGGTCGCGCGGCGCGCGCTCGGGCTCGGGATGCGGGCCGTCGCCTACGACCCGTTCGTCGCCAAGGAGCGCTTCCGCGAGCTCGGCGTCGACCGGGCCGAGAGCCCGCACGACGTCCTGCGGGCGGCCGAGTTCCTCACGCTCCACCTGCCGCTGACCGAGGAGACGCGTGGGTTCCTCGGCGCCGACGCGATCGCCGAGCTGCCCGACGGCGCACGCGTGATCAACGCCGCCCGCGGCGACCTCGTCGACGAGCACGCGCTGGTCGAGGCGCTCCGCAACGGGAAGGTCGCCGCCGCGGCCCTGGACGTCTTCGCCCAGGAGCCGTACTCGGGCCCGCTGCTCGAGCTCGACAACGTCGTCGTCACGCCGCACCTCGCCGCCTCGACGGAGGAGGCGCAGGACCGGGCGGGCGTGATCGTGGCCGAGCAGGTGGCGGCCGCGCTCGAGGGCGGCCTCGTCACGAACGCCGTCAACATCCCCTCGATCGGCCCCGAGGACCTCGAGGTGCTCGGGCCGTTCGTGCCGCTCGCCGCCAAGCTCGGGCGCCTCGCGATGGAGCTCGCCGACGGGCGGGCGGAGCGGATCCGGCTCTCGTACTACGGCACGCTCTCCGGCTACGACACGCGCCTGCTGACCGTCGCGGCGCTGAACGGCGCCTTCCAGGGCCGCAGCGACCAGCCGGTCAACTACGTGAACGCGCCGGTCGTGGCCGCCGAGCGCGGGATCGAGGTCGCCGAGGAGCGGCGCCGCGCGAGCCGCGACTTCACCAACCTCGTGCGCGTCGAGGTCGACGGCGTGCGCGCCGCGGGCACGGTGATCGGCAACGAGAACCGCAACTGGCTCGTGAATGCGCTCGGCTTCGAGCTCGAGATGGAGCTCTCGCCGCTGATGGTCTTCTTCCGCTACGACGACGTGCCGGGCGTCATCGGCCGCGTGGGCACGCTGTTCGGCGAGGCCGGCGTCAACATCGCGAACATGGCCGTCTCGCGCACGCGCCGCGGCGGCAAGGCGCTGATGGCGCTCTCGCTCGACTCCGAGCCGCACGCGGAGCTCGTCGACGCGGTCCGCGAGCAGGGCTTCGACGACGCCCGCGTGATCAGGCTGGGCGGGGGCGGCGAGGGTTGAGGCGGCGAACGATGCGCGCCGCGACCGCGTCGACCTTCTCCACGATCGCGTAGCCTCTCCGGCGCTCGACGACCTGCTCGACCTCCGGCTCGACGTGGCCGCGCACGACGAGGAAGCGCGTCGGGTTCTCGCGCACCCCCTCGTACTCCTCGAGCGGCACCTCGAGCCGGTGCGCGCAATTCGCGTCGCCGCACTCGCAGAGGAACTCCGCCTCGACCGACTCGAAGCGCTCGGAGGCCTCGGCGATCCCTTCGTTCACTGCCCGGAAAAACGCCTCGTTGCGGGCAATCTCCGCGCGGGGGTTCATGTCGGGTGTACAACGGCGAACGGCGTCAACAGGTTGCGCGGGTACGCTTCCGCCGTGGCGACGAGACCCTGGCCCGCGGCCGTCGAGCGCGTCACCTCCTATCTGCGCGAGGCGCGTGCCGAGGTTCGGGTCGAGGAGTTTCCGGAGGGGACGCCGACCGCCCAGGACGCCGCGAAGGCCGCCGGGTGCGAGCTCGGCCAGATCGTGAAGTCGCTCGTCTTCGACTGCGACGGACGGCCGGTGGTCGCGCTCGTGCCGGGCGACCGGCGCGCCGACTCGGCCAAGATCGCGCGGGCCGCGGGCGCCGCGCGTGCCCGCATCGCCGGCAGCGAGGAGGTGCGGCAGGCGACCGGCTTCGAGCCCGGCGCGGTCTGCCCGTTCCCGCTCCCGCGGGTGCACGCCGTCTTCGTCGAGCGCACGTTGCTCTCACAGCCGGTCCTGTGGGTAGGAGCCGGGTCCGATCGCCACATGGCCGCCGTGTCCCCAACCGAGCTGCTCCGCCTGTCCCGCGCACGGCCGATGGACGTCGTCGAGCAGGCCCCGTACCATCAGAGCTGAGAAGGAGGTCGCCTGAATGCGCGAGACCGAGAAGATCTGGATGAACGGAGAGCTCGTCGACTGGGCCGACGCGCGCATCCACGTCGGCGCCCACGGGCTGCACTACGGCTCCGGTGTCTTCGAGGGGATCCGCGCGTACGAGACCGACAAGGGCTCGGCCGTCTTCCGGCTCAGCGACCACCTGCAGCGCTTGCACAACTCGGCGCGCCTGCTGCACATGGCGCTCCCGTACTCGATCGAGGAGCTGCGTGTCGCGTGCCACGAGCTGATCGCCGTCAACGGCCTGCCCGAGTGCTACCTGCGCCCGCTCGCGTTCTACGGGTACGGCGAGCTCGGCGTCTCGGCCCTCGGCAACCCGATCGACGTCGTGATCATGAGCTGGCCGTGGGGCGCCTACCTCGGCGAGGAGGGCCTGAAGAAGGGCATCAGCGCGAAGATCTCGAGCTGGGAGCGGATCGGGCCGAACGTGATCCCGCACGTCGCCAAGGCGACCGGCGTCTATCTGAACTCGATGCTGGCCGTGACGGAGGCGAACCGCGCCGGTTACGACGAGGCGATCCTGCTCACGCACGACGGTCACCTCGCGGATGGCTCGGGCGAGAACGTCTTCATCGTCAAGGGCGGCGAGGTCTTCACGCCGGACCTCTCGACCTCGATCCTGCCAGGCATCACGCGCGACACCGTGATCCAGATCGCGCAGGACCTCGGCTACACCGTGCACGAGAAGGCGCTGATCCGCTCCGACCTCTACCTCGCGGACGAGGCGTTCATGACCGGCACCGCCGCCGAGGTGACGCCGCTGCGCTCGGTCGACGACGTCGAGATCGGCGTCGGCCCGATCACGCTCCAGATCCAGGAGGCGTACCTGGACACGGCGCGCGGCCGCAGCGAGCGCTGGGCCCAGTGGCTCGAGTACGCCACGCCCGCGCCCGCCGAGGCTTGAGCACCGGCGTCCGGGAGATCCCGCTTGCCCGGCCGCTCCTGGACGAGCGGGAGGAGGAGCTCGTCCTCGAGGTGCTGCGCTCCGGGCGGCTCTCGCTCGGACCGACGATCGACCGCTTCGAGGAGCTCGTGGCCGAGCGGATCGGTGCGCCCTACGTCGCCGCCGTCTCGAGCGGGACCGCGGGGCTGCACCTGCTGGCGCGGATCGCCGGCCTCGGCCCGGGAGACGAGGCGATCACGTCGCCGATCTCGTTCGCGTCCTCGGCGAACTGCTTCGTGTTCGAGGGCGCTCGACCCGTGTTCGCGGACGTCGACCCGCGGACGCTGAACCTCGACCCGGAGGCGCTCGAGGCGGCGATCACGCCGCGGACGAAGGCGGTGGTCGCGGTCGACATGTTCGGCTACCCATGCGAGCTCGATGAGCTCCGCGCCGTCTGCGAGCGGCACGGCCTGGCCCTGATCGAGGACGCGGCGGAGGCGCTCGGCGCCGAGTACGAGGGCCGGCCGATCGGGTCGCAGGGGCCGTCGGGCGTCTTCGGCTTCTACCCGAACAAGCAGCTCGCCACCGGCGAGGGCGGTGTGGTGTTCACGCACTCCGAGGAGACGTGGCAGCTCGTTCGCAGCATGCGCAACCAGGGCCGCGACTACCAGGGCGGCGCGTGGTTCCACCATGTGCGGCTCGGGTGGAACTACCGCTGGACGGACGTGCAGGCGGCGATCGGGATCGGGCAGCTCGAGAAGCTCGACCGGCTGCTGGCGCTGCGCGCGGAGGCGGCGGCGCGGTACGGGCGGCTGCTGGAAGACGTGGACGTGGAGCCGCTCTGCGCCGACGACGCCGAGCACAGGCGGTCGTGGTTCGTCTACGTGGTGGCGCTGCCGCACGGGGTCGACCGCGCGCGGGTGATGGCCGAGCTCCGTGCCGCGGGGATCGGGACCGCCGAGTACGTCCCGTGCGTCCACCTGCAGCCGTACATGCGCGAGGCGTACGGCTTCGCGGCGGGCCTGTGCCCGGTCGCCGAGGACTTCGCGTCGCGCTCGATCGCGCTCCCGTTCTATCCGCAGCTCGAGGCGGACGACCAGGAGCGAGTCGTCGAGGCGCTCCGCGCCGCGCTCTGACGGCCGTGGAAGCATCGGCACACTTCCGGCTCAGGTCGGAGACAGACCTGCGCGCCGAAGCGCGGTAGCGTCGACCGCCGAGGGCGGCGGGCAAGTTCAACCCCACCCTCAGGGCGGGGGACCCGTTCACGCGAGTGCGGGTGAACATCTGCCGCCCGCCGCGTCAGGTGGCGCGGCGATAATCAGCGCGTGGCAGACGGCAACCGCATGGTCTTCCTCGGCTTCGGCAAGTACGCGCGCGCGGACAAGATCTACGCGATCGAGCCGATCCGCGACGAGCGCCGCGGACATGGGCGGCGCACGCTCGTGTGGGTGGAGGGCGTGAGCGAGCCGATCGTCGCCTCGCGCACGGAGCGGACGATCCTCGCCGACATGGGGCAGGAGCAGGCGATCGGGAAGCCGCTCCTCGACGAGGCGCTCGATCTCGCGCAGCGCCTGGCGGAGCAGTCGCAGTCCGGCCGCGTCGACCTGGCCGACCTCGGCCGCCGCGCGCGCCGCCTGCTCGAGGCGACGGCCCGGCCGGACGAGCCCGACAAGCTCTTCTAGGCGCCTTGGAGCCCGCGGAGATCCGCGAGCCGGGGCTCATCCGCCGGCTCGTAGTCGACCTCGGCCCGCTCAAGCGCTACCCGGCGTTCCGGCGGTTGTTCGTCGGCCAGACGATCTCGACCTTCGGCAGCGAGGTCGCCGCGGTCGCGGCGCCGTTCCAGCTCTACCAGCTGACCCACTCGACGCTGCAGGTCGGCCTGCTCTCGCTGTGCGAGCTCGTTCCGCTGCTGACGCTGACCATCGTCGGGGGCGCGGTCGCCGACGCCGTCGACCGCCGGCGCATGCTGCTCGTGACCGAGGTGCTGCTCGCGTTCGTGGCGCTCGGGTTCGCGTTCAACGCCAGCCTCGCGGAGCCGCGGGTCTGGGCGATCTACGTCCTCGTCACGCTCGCGATGTCCTTCTTCTCGCTCGGCGTCGCGGGCATGAACACGGTCATCCCGCGCCTCGTCCAGCCGCACGAGCTCGCGGCCGCGAACGCGATCGAGAACGTCTACGGCAGCACGACGAACGTCGCCGGTCCGGCACTCGGCGGCCTGCTGATCGCGGTGCTCGGGCTGAAGGGCGCGTACCTGCTCGACGCCGGCACGTTCGCCGCCTCGCTGTGGTCGGTGTGGCGCCTGCCGCCCATGACCCCGGCCCACGATGCCGAGCGGCCGAGCTGGCAGACGATCAAGGAAGGCTTCCGCTTCGTCCGCCGCAAGAAGGTGCTGCTCGGGATGTTCCTCGTCGACTCGAACGCGATGGTCTTCGGAATGCCGCGCGCGCTCTTCCCGGCGCTGGCGATCCACCGGTTCGACGGCGGCGCCGGCGCGCTCGGCCTGATGTACGCCGCGCCCTACGCCGGGGCGCTGGTCTCGTCGCTGCTCTCGGGCTGGATCGGCCACGTACGGCGGCAGGGCGTGATCGTCGCCGTGGCCGCGGCGCTCTGGGGCGTCGCGATCGCGGCGTTCGGCTTCGCCGAGACCTTCTGGCTCGCGCTGCTCCTGCTCGCCGCCGCGGGCGCGGCCGACAACGTCAGCGCCGTGCTGCGCGGGACGATCCTCTGGACGGTCACCCCGGACGAGCTGCGGGGCCGCGTCTCCGGGATCGAGTTCGCGCAGGTGGCCGCCACGCCCGCGCTCGGCAACGTCGAGGCGGGGCTCGTCGCGTCGCTGACGAGCCTGCGCTTCTCGATCGTCTCGGGTGGCGTGCTCTGTGTCGCCGGTACCGTCCTGGTCGCCCTTGCCGTCCCGGCTTTCACCCGCTACGACGCACGCGCTCGAGAGTGAGTTCTTCGCGCGCAGCGTCCACGAGGTCGCGCCCGACCTGATCGGCGTCACGCTGCTCGTCGGCGGCGTCGGCGGGCGCATCGTCGAGGTCGAGGCGTACGACCACGAGGATCCGGCGAGCCACGGCTTCCGGGGCCGCACCGACCGCAACGCCTCCATGTTCGGCCCGCCGGGTCACGCCTACGTCTACCGCTCGTACGGGATTCACTGGTGCCTGAACCTCGTCTGCGAGGAGGAAGGCGTGGCCAATGCGGTGCTGCTGCGCGCGCTCGAGCCGACGCACGGGCTCGACGTGATGCGCGAGCGTCGAGGGCTCGACCGGGAGCGCCTGCTGTGCAGCGGCCCGGGCCGCCTCTGCCAGGCGCTCGGGGTGACGCGCGAGCACGACGGCCTGCCGCTCGACCGCCCGCCGTTCGAGCTGCTCGAGCGCGACCGCCGGATCGAGCTCGTCCGCGGGCCGAGGATCGGGATCACGCGCGCAGCGGAGCTGCCGTGGCGCTACGCCGAAGCGGGCTCGCGCTTCCTCAGTCGCCCTGTACGACCAGCGTGACGGTCAGGCCGCGCTTCGCCGCGAGGCCCCAGCGTGGGGACTGCGAGACGACCTTCGCGCCGGGCGGCGGGCTCCCGTCGACCTTCCACTTCAGGTGCA
Source organism: Gaiellaceae bacterium (assembly GCA_035688325.1). Classification (GTDB taxonomy): domain Bacteria; phylum Actinomycetota; class Thermoleophilia; order Gaiellales; family Gaiellaceae; genus AC-32. The sequence continues at coordinate 3,968 of DASSMZ010000051.1, read as the reverse complement.
GCCGCTCGAGCTTGGCCTGCGCGCGCGCAAGCCGCAGCCCCACGAGCCTGGGCACCACGCCCTGCAGCGCCTTCGGCACCACGAGCGTCACCTTGTCGTAGGACGAGAGCGTGCCCCGCGCCGGGAACTGGCGCACGACCACGCCGAGCCTCTGCAGCGGCCTGGCGGGCTCGTACACGTACGCGGGCGTCAGCGGTTGCGCCGCGAGCCGCGCGTTCGCCTGCGAGACCGTGCGCCCGATCACGCTCGGCACGTCGACCTCGTTCACCTTGCAGTCGGCGGTCCGGGCCGGCCCCTCGCCGGCGAAGTAGAGGAGCTGCCTCGTGTTGTTGCAGTTCCCGTTGTCGAGCTCGAGCTGCCCGTCGCGGTAGACGACCGTTCGCGCGACCGGGTACGGCATCGAGACCGACGGGAACGACTCCGGCCGGTCGTGCAGGTACGGCAGGGCGCGCTCCATGAAGCTCTTCCAGATCAGCGCCGGGAACGTGCCGCCCGCGACCGCCTGGCCGTTGAACTCCGTGAGCATCGGGCGAAGCCGCGTCGGGTAGCCGACCCAAACCGCCGCGACCAGTTGCGGCGTGTAGCCGACGAACCAGGCGTCGCCGTAGTTCTCCGTCGTCCCGGTCTTGCCGGCCTGCGGGCGCCCGTCGGAGAGCTGCGCCTTCTGGCCCGTGCCTGCGCGGACGACGCTCTCCAGGAGCGAGGTCTCGAGCGCGGCGGTGTTCGCCGTCAGCACGTGCCTGCCGACCGGCAGGTTGTTGTCGACCAGACGGCCGAGGTCGTTGCGCACGTCGACGATCGCGCGCGGCCGGTCGCCGAACGCGGCGCCGTCGATGCGGAGGCCGCCGTTCGCGAAGGCCGAGTAGGCGCGCGCCATCTCCAGCGGGTTGACCGCCTCGGCGCCGAGGCCGATCGCGAAGTAGCTCTTCAGCGGGCTCGTGATCCCGAGCCGGTGCGCCGTCCGCGCGATCGCCGTCGGCCCGACCAGCTGCGTCAGCTGCGCGTAGACGGTGTTGTCCGAGACCTCGGTCGCCGTTGCGAGCGAGATGCGGCCGAGGTCGGAGTTCTCGTAGTTGTGCACCGACCAGACGCGGCCGCCGATCGGGATCGACACCGGCCCGGACTCGAACTCGGAGTCGGGTGAGACGCCTTGCGAGAGGGCCGTCGCGAGCACGAACGGCTTGAACGACGACCCGGGTTGCCGCTCGCCCTGAACCGCGAGGTTGAACTGGCTCTTGCGGTAGTTGTTCCCGCCGATCATCGCGAGCACGCTGCCGTCGCGCGGGTCGACGGCCACGAGCGCCGCCGAAGGGCCGTTCGGGTCGGTCAGCCACTTCGTGATCGCCTGGCGCGCGAAGCGCTGCACGTTGAGGTCGATCGTCGACCGGACGTGGAGCCCGCCGCCGAACACCCGGCCGGAGCCGTAGCGGTCGATCAGCTGCTGCTCGACGTAGTTCGTGAAGTACGGCGCCGGCCCGCGGACGCCCGAGAGGTAAATGCTGTCGGGTCGCGGCAGCTTCGCGCGGGTCGCGTTCACGTACTGGGCGTTCGTCAGGTCGCCCTGGTCGAGCAGCGCCTTCAGCACGGTGTCGCGCCGCTCGCGGGCCGCGGTCGGGTTCGTGACCGGGTCGTACCGAGAGGGGTCGCTCGGGATTCCGGCGAGCAACGCCGCCTCGGCCCAGCCCAGCTTGTCGGCGCCGTGGTGGAAGTACGTGAGGGCGGCCTGCTGGACGCCGTAGGCGCCGTTGCCGAAGTAGATCGTGTTCAGGTACGCGGTGAGGATGCGGTCCTTCGACCAGCGCTGCTCGAGCTGCCACGCGAGCGCCGCCTCCTTCAGCTTGCGCGCGATCGAGCGCTGGTCGGCCGAATACGTGTTCTTGACGAACTGTTGCGTGATCGTCGACCCGCCCTCGACGACCGCGTTGTTCCTCAGGTCCTCCCAGACCGCCCGCATGATCCCGTGCACGTCGACGCCGCGGTGCTCGTAGAAGCGCTTGTCCTCGATCGCGACGATGGCCAGCTTCATCCGGTCGGAGATCTTGTTCGAGGGGACGAGGATGCGGCTCTGCTTGCCGCGCAGCACTGCGAGAACGCGCTTGCCGCTACGGTCGTAGACGTAGCCGTCGACCTCCTTCGCCTGCAGCCGGGCCGGGTCGAGCGAGGGGATCTCGCTCGCCACCGCGGTGATCAGACCGAAGGTGAACGACATCGTCCCCAGGACGAAGAGGATCAGCAGAAGCGCGAGCAGTCGCAGCTTGCGAATCCTCCGCCGCGGCCTGGAGGGCACCGGTTTGCGGGCGGTACGCGGCACGAGAAGCGTGAGATTGTAACGGTAGACTCGCCGCGCCAATGGGCCTAGCTGAGCTAACTCGCAACGCGGTCCACGTCCTCCCCGAGGGCGGACTCGACGAGAAGCTGAAGCTCGGCCGCCCGCTGCGCGTCAAGCTCGGCATCGACGTCACCTCGCCCGACATCCACGTCGGCCGCGGGATCCCGCTGCAGCGCATGCGCGCTTTCCAGGACGAGGGCCACACGGGCGTCCTGATCGTCGGCGACTACACGACGCGGATCGGCGATCCCTCGGGCCGGTCGGCCGAGCGGCCCGTGCTGAGCGACGAGGAGATCGAGGCGAACGCGAGGACGTACCTCGAGCAGGCGATGGTGATCCTCGATCCCGCGCGCACGGAGGTGCGCTACAACGGCGAGTGGCTCTCGAAGCTCTCCTACGCGGAGGTCGTCCGGCTCGCGCGCACGATCACGGTAGCGCGGATGCTCGAGCGCGACGACTTCGCAAAGCGCTACGCCGCAGGCGAGCCGATCTCGGTCTCGGAGCTGCTCTACCCGCTCATGCAGGCGTACGACTCGGTCGCGATCGAGGCCGACATCGAGCTCGGCGGGACCGACCAGCTCTACAACCTGCTGGCCGGGCGCGAGGTGATGGAGGCATACGGGCTCGAGCCGCAGGTCGCGCTGACGACGCCGCTGCTCCTCTCGTGGGACGGCGAGAAGATGAGCTCGTCGGTCGGCAACAACATCCCGCTGACGGCGCCGCCGGAAGAGATGTTCGGCCGGACGATGCGAGTGCCGGACTCGATGCTGCCGGAGTGGTACGGCCTCGTCTGGGAGCGCGAGCTTCCGGAGGGCGCGGATTCGCTGGAGGCAAAGCTCGCGCTCGCGCGCTTCATCGTCGCCCGCTCGTGGGGCGAGGAGGCGGCGCACGACGCGGAGGCCCACTTCACGCGCGTCGTGCGCGAGGGGCAGGCGCCCGAAGAGGTGCCCGAGGCGCCGCTGCCGGAGGGCGACCCCGTGCACCTTCCGGCCGTGCTCGTCGACCGGCTCGGCCTCGGCTCCACGAGCGAGGCCAGGCGCCTCATCTCGCAGGGAGCGGTGCGGGTCGACGGCGAGGTCGTGAGCGACGTCGACGTGCCGCGCGAGAGGCTGGCCGGTGCGCTCGTCCAGGCCGGCAAGCGGCGCTTCGTCCGCTTCGCCTCCGCTTGACGTCAAGCCTCGGACGTTTGCGCTATCATGCGCGGGCCGCTCGGAAGGGTGGCGTGTAGGACAGTCCCTGTACCTCGACCAGGAGCGCCTTCGGACGCGAAACGGATACGAGCAGTTCCGCGAGCATCGGAGGCCTCTGGCGCGAGTCGGAGGCTTTTTTACGCGCCGGCCGCCTACGGCGTGGTCTTTGAAAACTCAGCAGTGCGAATACGCCGAGACCTCACGCCTTCGGGCGCGAGGCCTAAAGAACCCGTCACCACCTTCGGGTGGAGACAACTTTGAGCTCAAGCTCAAGGTGAACAAGGCTTGCCCTTCGGGGCAAACCAACTTTCACGGAGAGTTTGATCCTGGCTCAGGACGAACGCTGGCGGCGCGCTTAACACATGCAAGTCGAGCGAGAACCCAGGCTTCGGCCTGGGGGAAAGCGGCGAACGGGTGAGTAACACGTGGGTAATCTGCCCTCGACATCG
>DASSMZ010000036.1:0-3600 GCA_035688325.1 Gaiellaceae bacterium | reverse complement strand
TTCGAGGACGTGGCGGAGCGGACGGCGTTCCTGATCGACCGGGACGGTACGGTCCGCGGCGCATGGCGGTACGAGGCGGCAGAGGTGCCGGACTTCGACGAGCTGCTCTCGGCCGCCCGGGCCTTGTAGCCCTCCTCGTCGCGCTCTACCTCGGAGCCGGACTGCTGGCGATGGCGCCGCAGCTCGACCACTTCGGCTCGCGCTTCCTCGCGCGCGGCACGATCGTGCCCGGCGAGGCTGCCGCCGGCGATCCCCTGCAGGCGGAGTACCACCTCTGGCTCGTGGGACACCAGCTCTCGCGCGGCGCCGCGCCGTGGCGCGACCCGTACACGTTCCGGCCCGAGAGCCCGCCGCGCTGGAACTTCGGCGGCTGGCCGTTCGGGCTGCCGTTCTGGCCGCTCGACGCGCTCTTCGGGCACGTGCGCGCGTGGAACCTGTTCGTGCTGCTGAGCTACCTCGCCGCCGGCGGGTTCACCTACCTGTGGCTGCGCGAGCTGGCACTGCCGGTCGCGGCGGCGGCGCTCGGCGGCTTCGTGTTCGCGCTCGAGCCGTACCGCGTCGCACAGAGCGCCGGGCACCTGCGCGGGCCGATCTCGGCCCTGCTGCCGCTGTCGCTGTGGGCGCTCGAGCGCGGCCGGCGCGGGTCGCCCTGGTGGTACGCCGGCGCGGCGGCGGCGCTCGCGTCGATTCCCTTCTCCGACGTCCACCTCTCGCTCGCCGCGATCCCGTTCTTCCTGCTCTACGCGCTCTGCCGCCGCGCGTGGGCCGGCGCGCTCGCGGTGGTGCCGGCGGTGGCGGCGGCGCTCGTGGTCGGGCATTTCTCGACGAGCGGGATCGGCGCCGGCGGCCGCTCCCTGCGCGAGGTCGCGTTCTACTCCGCGACCGGGCTCGACTTCGTCACGCGCCACCCGCGGCACGGGCTCGAGAGCTTCGTCTTCCTCGGCTGGCTCGTGCCGCTGGTCGCGCTCGCCGGGCTCGTGCTGCTCGTGCTCGCACGCCGCTGGTGGCTCCTGGTCGTGCTCGCGGTCGGCGCGCTCGTGCCGATGCTGCTCGCGCTCGGGACGCACTTCCCGCTCTACTCGACCCTCTGGCACCACTTCGCGCCGCTGCGCTACCCGCGGGTGCCCGAGCGCTTGATGCCGGTCGCGTGCCTGTGCCTCGCCGCGCTCGTCGCCGTCGCGGCCGCGCGCCTGCGCTGGATCCTCGTCGCCGTCCTCGTCGTCCTCGTCGCGGCCGACCTGCGCGTCTCGATCTACGACGCCGCCGCCGCGGACCGAGGGACGGCCGCGTACACGGGCCTGACGGCAGCGGGGCGGCTGCTCGAGCTCCCCGTCCTGAACCCCGACGTGCACCTCGGCTCGATCTACCTATGGTACGACCAGTTCGCGCGGCGCGAGCGGCCCGCCGGCTACTCGACGATCGCGCCCAAGCCGGCGGCGCGGCTCGCCCTGCGGCTCTCCGACCTGAACTGCGGCGACTGGCGGCGCGACGACGACGCGCTGCTCCGGCGGCTCGGCATCCGCTACGTCGCGTTCCACCGCGGCCTCGCGAGCGAACGTGAGTGGTTCGGGTGGCGCGAGCTGCTCCGGCACGGCTTCGGGCAGGTGAAGCGCGCCGACGGCGTGACGATGCTCGAGCGCGGCCGCTCGGGCGGGAGCTCGCCCGTCCCCGAGCCCACCCGCCGGGTCGTGTTCTGCGAAGGCTGGAACGGCTCCTCGCCCCGCTACAGCCACGCCGCCTTCTGGGCCAGGGGCCCGGTCCGGCTCCGGCTGCAGGCGCGGAAGCCGGTGCGGGTGGTCGTCACCGTCGACGGCCGGCGCGTGCACGAGGAGCGCGTGACCCATCCGGTCGAGGGCCGCGTCGGATCGAGCGGCTGGCACCTCGTCGGAATCGACGCGGCGAGCGCCGCGAACGGCCTCCGCGTCGGGGTCAGGCCGTGAAGGCGTAGCCCCAGAACTCGCGCATCACCGGCGTCGGCGTCGGTCCCGGCATCTGCTGCTGCGTGAGCAGGACGCCGACCGTGCCCGACGACGGCTCGACGTGCGCGGTGGTGCCGGTGCCGCCGACCCAGCCGTAGCGCTCGCCCGGCCCGACGGCGCCGCCGTAGCCCCAGCCGGCGCCCTCGAGGAACAGCGTCGACGCGTCACGCTGCTCCTGCGTCAGGTGGTCGGTCGTCATCAGGCGGACCGACTCCGGCGAGAGGAGCCCGCCGCCGCCGGCGAGCAGCATGTGACCGAAGCGGTGCCAGTCGGCGAGCGTCGAGGCGAGCCCGCCGGCGCCGGACGGGAACCGCGGCGGCTCCGTCCAGAGGCGCTCGTCGATCGGCATCTGCGGCGAGCCGTGGAACGGCGCCAGCCGCTCGAGCTTCTCGGGCGGCACGTGGAAGCTCGTGTCGGTCATCCCGAGCGGCTCGAAGATCCGCTCGGCGAGGAGCTCGGGCAGCGACCGTCCCGATACGCGCGCGATCAGCACGCCCTGGAGGTCGGAGCACGTGTTGTAGAGCCAGGCCTCGCCGGGCTGGCGCAGCAGCGGCACCTCGGCGAGCACCGCCACCCACTCGTCGGGCGCGAACGGCGGCCCGAACGGCGGCAGCCGCCGGAAGAGCTCGGCCACCGCCGGCAACGAGAAGTCCGACGGGAAGCCCCACCCGGCGCGGGAGGTGAGCACGTCCTCGACCGTGATCGCGCGGCCGGCGGGCACGACGTCGTCGACCGGGCTCTCCGGCGTACGCACGACCGACGGCGAGGCGAGCTCCGGCAGCCAGCGCGCGACCGGGTCGTCGAGCGCGACGAGCCCGTCGTCGACGAGCAGCATCAGCGCCGCAGCGGTGATCGGCTTCGTGATCGAGGCGACGCGTGCGATCGAGCGGGGCTCCACGTCTCCGGCGGCGGCGATCTCCACCTCGCCGCCGCGGTCGACGAGCGCGGCGGCGCCCGGCACCTCGCCGCGCGCGACGGCCGACTCGAGTAGCTCCTGGAGCGTCATCACGGATACCGACCCGCCCGGCGACGAGAACTCATCGGCGGCGGCGCTTGAGATCGATCGCGCTGCTCGTCAAGCTGATCACGAGATGCGGCCTGAGCTTCGGACGGGCTCTGTCATCGCCGGCTTTCGCGTGGAGTCGTTTCTCGGGGAAGGGGCGATGGGGACCGTCTACCTGGCCGAGGAGACGCGAACCGGGCGGCGCGTCGCGCTGAAGCTCCTGGCGCCGGAGCTGGCGCGGGACGAGCGCTACCGCCGCCGCTTTCTTCGAGAGACCGAGCTCGCGGCGAGCCTCGCCCATCCCCACGTCGTGCCCACGATCGCCTCGGGGGAGGACAACGGAACCCTCTACCTGGCGATGGCCTACGTCGAGGGCGCCGACCTGCGCGAGGTGCTCCGCCGCGACGGCCGCCTCGACGCCGCGCGGGCGGTCGGTCTCGTCGAGCAGGTCGCCGGCGCGCTCGATGCCGCCCACGCCGCCGGCCTCGTCCACCGCGACGTGAAGCCGGGCAACATCCTCGTCACCTCCGACGCCGACGGCGACCACGCGTTCGTCTGCGACTTCGGCCTCGCGCGACACATCTCCGCCGTCAGCAGCCTGACCGCCGAACGTGGCTT
>DASSMZ010000025.1:0-12086 GCA_035688325.1 Gaiellaceae bacterium | reverse complement strand
GTCCGCTACCGGGTCGTGGGGCCGGGGGGAGCCGGCCCCTCGACCAGCTGCTCCAGCTCGGCTTCGATCGCGTCGCGACGCGTAGTCGCGCCGAGGCGGGCGAAGATCGCGCGCGCTCGCTCGAGCTCCGCGCGTGCGCCGGTCACGTCGCCGAAGCGCGCGAGCGACGTTCCGAGCGCCATGCGCGCCTCTGCCAGCTCGAACGGCATCTCGAGCCCTTCGATCAGCCTCAGCGCCTCCGCGAACGCGGTCGCTGCCGTCGCCTGCTCGTCGGCGGCCGTCGCGACGATCGCTTCCGCAAGCAGCAGCGACGACCGCGCGTAGAGATCCTCTTCCGGCAGGTTGCGGGCGGCGAACGCGACGATGTCGCGCGCGTCCTCGAGCCGATCCTGCCCCACGAGCGCTTCGGCGAGGTGACGGTACGCAACGACCGCGACCCAGCCGCCGATCTGGAGCGCGATCGGCATCGCCTCCCGCACGTACGCCTCGGCCTCGTCCACCCGGCCGTCGCCCAGGGCGAAGATCGCCAGGCCCTGCACCAGGTTCTGCACCTGGAAGTACGAGTCGCCGGTGCGCTCGAACCACGTCCGCGCCTGCAGGCACAGGCGCTCGCCCTCCTCGGGGTCGCCCAGGTGGTAGGTCATGACGCCGAGCCACGACGTCGCCTCCGCCTCGAGCCGGTGGCTGCCGAGCTCACCGGCAAGCTTCCGGCAGCAACGCAGCTCGGACTGGGCGGCGGCGAGGTCGCCCCGGTTCATCAGGATCGGAGCGAGTCGCAGGTGACCCTCGGCCTCGAGCGCGACGTCGCCGATCGCGTCGGCGGTCGCGATGCCGGTGCGGAGGCGGTCGAGCGCCGACTCGTACTCTCCCTCGAAATCGGCGACGAGCGCGGCGACCACGAAGGCGACCTTCGTCCTCAGGACCGCGTCGTCGATGCCGGCGACGAGTCGCTCCGCCTGCGCCAGGCGCGCGCGCGCGTCGGCCGCACGCCCCTGCCGCTGATCGATGTCGCCGAGCACGAGCAACGCCTCGCACTCGATGTCGGCTCTCCCGAGCGAAGGCGCCTCGGCAGCGACCTCCTCCAGCTCGGCGCACGCGTCCTTGAGCTCTCCCAGCATCATCTGGATGTCTCCACGGCGAAGGCGCAGCTCCGCGCGCAGCTCGCGGTGCTCGTCGCCCAGGAGGTCGAGCGCACGCGTGTAGTAGCGGTGCGCCTCGCGCAGGCTCTCGCGGCGCTCTGCACGCGCAGCCGCGCTCGCCAGCGCAGTCGCGGCTTCGCGGATCGGGGGCTCGATCGGGCTCCGCGCGACCTCCCGTGACAGGCGGCAGGCCTGCTCGAGATGCCACGCGACGATCTCGACGAATTCGTCCGCGCTGCTCGGTAAAGCGGTCACCCAGTCCGCGAAGCGCACGTGGAGTTCGGCGCGGCGGCCCTTCGGCACCTGACCGTACGCAACGTCCCGCATCAGGATGTGCTTGAAGGCGTACTCGTCGTCGTCTGCGACCGTCGACTCCGCCTGATGCGCGACGAAGTCGCGCCGCTCGAGCTCGGCCAGCCCGTCGGCCGGGTCGCCGGGCGGCCGGCCGTCGCTCGCGCCGAGCTGCACGACCGCACCGACCCAGAAGACCGCGCCGATCACGGCCGCGTGGTGAGCGAGCTGCTTCTCTGCCACCGCGAGCCGGTCGAGTCGCGAGCTGATCAGGCCCTGAACGCTCGTCGGCACGGGCAGCTCCCCTGCCTCCTCCCCGCGCCAGCGCTCGAGGTCGATCAGCCCCTCGTCGCGCAGCATGCGCACCGTTTCCTCCAGGAAGAGCGGATTGCCACCTGCGTTCGCGATCAGCGCCTCGGCGAACGGCGTCGCCGCCAGGGCGGGATCCCCCGTCAGGTCGGTGAGGAGCGCGGCGGCCTGCTCCGCGTCGAGCGTGTTCAGCTCGACCGTCGTGCGCGAGCCCTGGGAGCCGAGGAAGCCCGGCGCGACGTCTTCGATCTCCGGCCGCGCCGTGCAGACGAGCACGACCTGGGCGTCGGCATCGTCCGCCCCGAGGTAGGCGATCAGCTCCAGCAGCGTCGCCTCCGCCCAGTGCAGGTCTTCGATCACGACCGCGATCGGTTGCTCGGAGGCGAGCAGCTGCAACGCGCGCCGGATCCCCCAATGGAGCTCGGACTGGGAGATTTCCTGGACCGCGTAGGTACCTCGCGGCGTGGTCGCGATCCCGATCAGGTTCGACAGCGCCGAGGCGATCGTCCGCAGCTCGTCGACGTCGTCCGTCGGAAGGCCCTCGAGGAAGCTCCCGAGCTTCGCCGCGCTCGTCTCCTGGTCGTCGCTCTGGAGGATCCCGGCGGCCGACTTGAGAATCTCGGTGACGGGCCAGTACGTGATCCCCTCGCCGTACGAGAGGCACCTGCCCCGGTGGACGGCGAACTGCCCCTCGAGCCGGTGGACGAGCTCGCGGAGGAGGCGGCTCTTGCCGATGCCGGGCGCGCCCACGATCGCCGCGATCCCCACGCGGCGCTCGGCCAGCACCGAGTCGCAGAAGGACGCCAGCTGGTCGAGCTCGGCCTCGCGGCCGACGAGCGGCGCCTCGTCGGGCCGGCCGTCGGCGCCGGTTTCGCGCACGCCGTCGACGCGCCAGACGCGGACCGGCTCGGCCTTGCCCTTGGCCGCGACCGGCTCCTGCTCGGTGAACGCGAACGCGTTCTTGGCCGCGAAGTAGGTGTCGCGCCCGACGAGGATGCCGTCGGTCGGCGCCGCCGACTGGATGCGGGCGGCCGTGTTGAGGACGTCCCCCGCCGCCGACCACTCGCCCTCGCTCGGGCGCGCCCCGAGCATGACGAGCGCCTCACCGGTGTGGATGCCGATCCTGATGTGGAGGTCGAGCCACTCGTCCTCGGCGTTCAGGTCGGCGATCGCCTCCCGGACGGCGAGCGCCGCGCGGATCGCGCGCTCCGGATCGTCCTCGTGCGCCTTCGGCGAGCCGAACAGTGCGAGCACGGCGTCCCCGCTGAACTTCTCGAACGTGCCGCCGTGCCCCTCGAGCTCGCTCCGGACGCGCGCGTGGTAGGGCGCGACGAGCGCCTTGACGTCCTCGGGGTCGAGCTGCTCGGAGCGGGCGGTCGAGCCGACCAGGTCGACGAAGATCGCCGTGATCACCTTCCGTTCCTCGCTCGGCGGCGCGGCGGGCGCGGGCGCCTGGGCAATCGCAGTACCGCAGCTCAGGCAGAAGCGCGCCTGCGGCGGGTTCTCCGTTCCGCACGAGATGCAGAAGGCCACGAACGAAGCGTACGGACGTCAAACGCCGTGTTCTAGTCGGGCCGGGCGGATTCGAACCGCCGGCCTCCTGCTCCCAAAGTCGGCGCGAGCAGTTGCGAGAGAATTCCCGCCAAGAAGACGAGCGATTCATCCGGATGGGGGGACGTGGCGAAGCGATCGCCGAACGAACATCGAGGCGACGAGAGGAGAGTCATGAAGCTCTTGATTGCGCTGCTCGCGGCGATCGGTGCGGTCGCTGCCGGAGTGCTCTTCTGGCGGAAGTACCACACGTCTGCAGAAGCGGCTTTCACTGAGGCCACGGACTCGATGTCCGCCTGGAGCAAGACCGCTACCGTCAAGGCGAGCGCAACGACAGCCAAGCTCGCGGAGACGGCTGCCGAGGCTGCTGACGAGGTCGCGGCAACGGCTCACAAGGCCGCCAGCGCAGCGTCCGACGTTGCTGCGGAGGCCAACGGCGCAACCTCCGAGTAGACGCAGTGGGTCATTCACATGGTCGGGATCCCGCGGATGACGCCGCCGTGGTGATGAAGCTGCTTTACAAGCCCTTCGGCATCATCGCCGGCCTGGTGGCGGGTCGGGCAGCGGGCGCGATCTTCCAGCGGTTGTGGGCGGTTGCGGCCAAGGAGACGGAGACGCCGCAGGCGATGGAGCAGTACCGCCGTGGGACGGAAGTGGTCGCGGCAGCGGTACTCAAGGGAGCGGTCTTCGGCGGCGTCAAGGCGTTCGTCGACCGCGCCTTCGCCAACGAGTACTTCCGGCGAACGGGCGTGTGGCCGGGGAAGGTCGCCAAGCCGAAGGCCTAGTGTCGGGATGACCGAGCGCCAGTTCCCAAAGGCTGGGTGGACTTCGCCGTCATCATCTTGCTGGTAACTGCGACGCTCGACGCCTTTCAAGGACTGATCGCGCTCACTCGGCGCGAGTACTACCAGGGCCTGCACAAGCCGACAGCCGTCTTCACCGTTCACACGTGGGGCTGGATCCTTGTGGTCTGGTGGTTCGTGGTCGCCCTTGTGGCAGTCGGTCTCTGGCTGCGGTGGGAGCCGGCCCGATGGCTCGCCATCCTCGTCGCCGTCCTCAACCTGATCGTTGAGCTCGCCTTCGCCGGTGGCCACAACTACCCGCTCTGGGCGCTCATCTCGAATGCGCTCTGCTTGGTCGTCATCTACGCCGTGACCCTGCGCTGGGAGCCTGCGGAGACCGCGTAGCGGCGAAGTGGCGTAAGGGCGTTCGGCTCGCCACCCGGCCCCGTTTCCAAGACGGTTTCCGGATGCGAGCATCCGGCACATCTGCAAGCGCTCCCAAGGAGAAACCCGCCGTTTCCAGCGGGTCTCTCAGTCGGGACGGGCGGATTCGAACCGCCGGCCTCCTGCTCCCAAAGCAGGCGCGCTAACCAGGCTGCGCTACGTCCCGTGCCGGGAGTGTACTCGCCGAAGTTCTCGCATCTTCCGGCGCTTTTCGCCGTTTCGAAACACACGTGACAGAGTTTTCGAGCAGGTTTCGCCCGACATTCGTCCGCCGAATCTGCTTAGATGCCGCCCACTCGTGGCCAGACGAGTACGGACCGGGGTGGCGGCCGTCGTCACCGCGTTGGTTCTAGCGGGTGCAGGAAACGCGGCGACAACCGCGAGCTTGACGCGCGCGGAGTCGTCCCTGCTCGGCGCGATGAACGAGGCGCGGGTCGCACACGGACTTCGGCCGCTGCGCGCAGATCCGCGGCTCGAGCGCGCCGCACGCTCGCACAGCTCGTGGATGATGCGCACCGGGACGTTCTTCCACGGCGCGTTCGCGGCTCGCATCCGGCGCGTCGGAGTCCAGGCCCCGCGCATCGGCGAGAACCTTGCGTGGGGCCAGGGCTCGTACGCGCTCGCCCAGGCGATGGTGCGGATGTGGCTCGCCAGCCCTGAGCACCGCGCGAACCTGCTGCACCCGGGCTACCAGACCGTCGGCGTCGGCGCGCTGCGGGGCTGCTTCGACGGCCACCGCGGCGCGCTGATGGTGACGACCGACTTCGCCGGCCGGTAGCGCCCGCGTCAGGCGGGCGGCGGGTCGAGCAGGTCCCGCAGCTCCTGGATCTTCTCGCGCCGAAGCTCCTCGCGCTCGCCGCGCTCGACCCGCGTGATCAGCTCCCGCACGAGCGGCGCCAGCTCGACCGGGTTGAACGGCTTCGTGACGTAGTCGATCCCGCCGAGGTCGAGCCCGCGCGCGCGGTCGCGTGCCTCCGCCCGCGCCGTCAGGAAGACGATCGGGATCGAGCTCGTGCGCTCGCCGTCGATCAGCTCCTCGGCAACTTGCCAGCCGTCGAGCCCGGGCATCATCACGTCGAGCAGGATCACGTCCGGCTCGTCGTTGCGCGCCTTCTCGAGCCCCGTCGGCCCGTCGCTCGCCTCCAGCACCTGCATCCCCTCCGCTTCCAGATTGACGCGGCAGAGGAGGCGGATCGGAGCCTCGTCGTCGATCACCAGCACCCTTGTCATACGCCCTCTCGGTCGAGGTCGGGCCTATACCCGCTCACGTGTCCCTTCACTCCCGCTCGCTCAGCACGCGTCGCGCTGCGAGCGGCAGCGCGAACGTGAACGTCGAGCCTTCTCCCTCCAGCGAGCGTACCCAGATGCGTCCGTGCATGGCGGCGAGCAGCTCCTTGGCGATGAAGAGGCCCAGGCCGGTGCCGCCGCCCGCGAGGGCTCGTCGGCCGGTCTCGGCACGGTAGAACTTCGCGAAGATCCGGTTCTGCTCCGCCTGCGGGATACCGATGCCCTCGTCCTGCACGCTCACCTCCACGGAGTCGTCGCGGCGGCGGGCGGCAACGGTCACCGTTCCACCGCCCGGGGAGTACTTGACCGCATTCTCGACGAGGTCGGTGACGATCTGCCGGAGCTTCTCGCGGTCGGCGTCGGCGGCGAGGGGCTCGGGCGGCAGGTCGAGGACGAACTCGTGGCCGTCGAGGACGAGCGACTGCTTCGCCGCGGCGACGACCTCGGAGACGAGCTCGCCGACGTCGGTCGCCGCGACCTGCACCTGCAGGTCGCCCGAGTCGAGCTGCGCCACGGCGAGCAGGCGGTCGACGATCGCCGTCAGGCGTCCGGCCTCGGAGGCGATGTAGCCGAGGAACGTCTTGCGCTCCTCCTCCCCGAAGACGACGTCGCCGCGCAGGAGCGTCTCGGCGAAGCCGTAGATCGAGGTCAGCGGCGAGCGCAGCTCGCGGGAGACGTTGGAGACGAACTCCGACTTCATCTCCTCGACCACGCGCTCGGCGGAGATGTCGCGGAAGGCGAAGATCCGGCCCGCGACCGCTCCGGCCGGGTCGCGCATCACGGCCTCCGTGAGCGAGAGCCAGATCTCCTCGCCGCCGCGGCGAATCGAGACGAGCCGCTCGCCTGCCGGCGCGTCCTCGTCCGACTCGAGCTCCCGCTGGAGCACCTCCGCCGGGGGCCGGTGCAGCGCCTCCTCGCCCGGAACGCCCGTAATGCGCTCTGCGGCCGCGTTCCAGAGGACGACCTTGCCGTCGCGGTCGACGGCGACGATGCCGTCGGCGATGTTCGCGAGGATCGCGACGCTGCGCTCCTTCTCGAGCGCGACGCTCTGGTAGAGCTCGGCGCTCGACAGCGCGGCCGACGCGTTGCCGGCGAAGGCCGCGAGCGCCTCGATCTCCTCCTCGCGCCACGCGCGCGGCGCTCGGCAGTACACGGAGAGGACGCCGTGGACGGCCCCTTCCGGGCCGACGAGCGGCGCCGCCACGCACGACGCGAAGCCGGCCGCGAGCATCGGATCGGCCTGCAGCAGCCGCTGGTCGTCACGCGCGTCGACCACTGCGACGGGCGAGCGCGACTGCACCGCGTCGCCGGCGAGCCGGGCGGTCGAGGCGACGCGAGAGTCGAGCACCTCGGCGCCGTGCTCGCCGACCGCCGCGCCCGCGAGCAGCTCGTCGCCCTCGAGCAGGCGGATCACCGCCGCGTCCGCCTCGAGCAGCGACGGCGCCTGGCGCACGACCTCGTCGAGCAGCGACGCCGGGTCGAGCTCGGTCGCCAGGAGCGTGCCCGTCCGCGCGAGCTGCTGCGCGAGCGCCCGCGCCCGCCGCTCGGCCTCGAACAGCTCGCTCCGCTCGAGCGCGCCGCGGGCCGCGCCGGCGAGGTTGCGCGCGAGCTCGAGGTCGTCGTCGGTGAAGCGGCGCTCGTCCGCGAAGAACACGATCACGAGCGCGCACTCGTCCGTCCGCGGCGCCTCGACGGGCACGGCGAGCAGCGCCTGCAGGCCGGACTCGGCGGCGACGCGCTGCCACTCGCCGTCGAAGCGCTCGTCGTCGGCGAGTCGCGGCGCCGCGAGCACGCGGCCGTTGCGCGCCGAGGCACGCAGCGGCCCCGACGGATCGCCGAGGCCGTCTTCGAGGAACTGCACCAGCAGGCCGGGCAGGCCGTGCATCCCCTCCAGCCGCAGGTCGTCGTCGCGGGGCATGAGCACGGCGGCGCTGCCGCTGCCGAGCGCCTCGGCCGCCGCCTGCGCGAGCGCGTCGAACGTCTCCTCCTGCGAGATCGGCTCGCCGAGGACCGAGGCGATCCGGTAGAAGCCGCGCTGGATCCGCGCCTGCCGCGAGCGCTCTGCGAAGCTCTCGGCGTTGCGCAGCGCGAGCGCGGCGAGGTTGGCGAAGGCCTCGAGCAGGCTCGCGTCGGCACCCGTGAAGCGCCGCTCCTCGTCGCGGGTTCCGACGCCGAGGATGCCCATCACCTCGCCCGACCAGCGCATCGGCGCGACGAGCGCGCTGCGGAAGCCCTCGTAGCCCGGGTGCGGCACGTCGCCGGCAACGGCGCCGTAGTCGTCCGAGAGCACGGGGCGGCCGCGGGCGATGGCCCGCGCCGAGAGCCCGCGATCGGCGGGGAACTCGAAGCCGACGATGCCTTCCAGCGAGCCGTGCACGGCGGCGCAGCGGAGCACGCCGCGGTCGCGGTCGAGCAGGAAGCAGTCGACCGCCTCGGCGCCGAGCAGCGCCGCCACCTCGTCGACCAGCCGCTGCAGCACCGCGTCGAGCTCGAGCTCGCTCGTCACCGTCTGCGCCGCCTTGAGCAGCGCGGACTGCTCCCCGAGCCGCCGCTCGTTCTCGTCCAGCAGCCGGGCGGTGTGCACCGCGAGCCCGAGCTCGCGCGCGACCGCTTCGGCCAGCAGCACGTCGCTCTTCGCCCACGGTCCCGGCTCCGACCGGTGCAGGCCGAGCACGCCGATCATCCGGTCGTACACGATCACCGGCGTGTCGAGCGCCGACCGCGTCCCCAGCCTCGCGAGCGCCTCGACGTCGCCGAGCGAGGCGTCGCGGAGCTCCGGTGCGTCCGCGACGTCGGCGACCGCGACGGTGCGTCGCTCGCGCGCCGCGAGGTTCGAGACCGGTAGGGCAGACGCCGTACTCGCCAGCGGCTCGAGGCCGTCGCCGAACCACTCGGCGCGCACCGGCATCGCGTCGCCGGGCTCGCCGATCCGCAGGAAGCAGCGCGATGCGCCGAGCGCGCGGCCGGTCTCGTTGACCGCGATCCGCGTGACGGCGTCCAGGTCGTGACCGGAGCGGACGCGGCGGGAGATCTTCGCCACCAGGCGCTCGCGGGCGAGCGCGTGGTCGAGCGCCGAGGCGGAGCGCGTGCGGTCGAGCGCGATCGCCGCCTCGCCGGCCAGCGCCTCGATCAGGCGCAGCTCCTCCGCCGCGAACATCCGGCGCTGGCTCGTGGTAGCGGCGACGAGGACGCCGATCACCCGCTCGTCCACGATCAGCGGCACGAAGGCAGCGCTCTTCGCGCCCGCGCGCTGGGCGAGCCGCGGGTTGACGAGCGGCGACGACTCGCAGTCGAAGACGGAGACGGGCGCCGCCTCGAAGAACGCGCTCGCGATGCCGGACGGCTCGTTGTGCAGGTGCACGCGCATCTGGCTCCACCACGTGAGGTCGGCGCCGTCCGAGCGCGCCAGCAGGCCGGACGCCTCGTCTTCGTCCGCGCTCACGAGCGCGAGCGCGTTGAACTGCGTCGAGACGAGCGCCTCGACCTCGTCGAGCAGCAGGCGCGCGGCCTCGACGGGATCGTGCGTGCGGGCGAGCGCGTTGACGAGTCGCGCGACGGTGTCGAGCTCGCGGTCGCGGACGCTGACGAGCTGCTCAGCCTCGCGGGCGCGCGGGCCGCTCATCACGACACCGGCCGGCTCGCTCCACCGCCGCAGGAAGACGATCGCCGGGAGGAGCGCGACGAACGTCGCCGCGAACGGCGGCCAGACGTGCCCGCCGATCGGCGAGCGGTCGTGGAGCACGACCGCGCCGAAGATCGCCGCGGGAACCGCGACCGCCGGGAAGACCGCGGCGAGCGCGACGTCCGACACGGTCACGCGCCGCCGCTCGCGCCAGAGCGTCGGCGCGAGCGCGGCCGCGACGAGCAGGTACGCGCCCGCGAGCACGAACAGCGGTACCGCGTTGAAATAGACAGCCTCGTCTGCGTGGCTCACTGGGCCATCCGATGATACGGAGTCCCGCGGATTCGTTTCGGAAACGGGTTTCCTACCACTTGGAAAGATGGGCCGGTCGGCCTATTGGCTTTCGGGCTCCGCGGGTCTAGCGTCTCAGGCCTGGGCGATGCGAGCCGCGGCGCCCGTACCTGGCCTTAGGGCCCGCGGCGAGCAATGGGGAGAGCCCGTCGCCACCACCCCCCGAGCGACGGGCTCTTCTCCGGTTTCCGCGAGGTGTCGTCAGCCGGCGCGCTCGGCGCTGCGCAGGCCGCGGACGGCCCACACCGAGAAGAAGAGCACCAGCGCGAGGCCGGTCCCGTACGCGAGGCCGACCTCCGTCGGCTGTCCGGCGAGGAAGCCGCGCGCCGATTCGATCACGCGCGTGACGGGGTTCACGGTCGCGACCGAGTGGATCCAGCCCTGCAGCAGCGCGAGCGGAACGTAGACCGGCGCGAAGAACAGGACGATGAAGACCGGGAGCTGCATGATCGGTCCCGCCTGCATCGTCCGCAGCCGCATCGCGACGCCCGCCGACCAGAGCACCGCCGCGCCGTTCATCAGCAGCGCCAGGGTGTAGAGCCCGAGCAGGTCGACGCCGCTGCCGCCGATGCGCATGCCGACGGCGAAGGCGACGGCCGTCAGGAACGAGGCGGTGATCAGCCAGCGCCCGAGCGCGGCCAGCGCGTAGCCGAGCACGATCCCGGTCCGGTTCGGCGCAGCCAGCAGCAGCCGCCGCGCGAAGCCGCTCTCGAAGTCGCGCGCGATCCCGAAGCCGGTGAACACGCCGCCGAACACCGCGGACTGCAGCAGCACGAAGACGAACTGGAACGCGGTGTAGCCGTACGGGAAGTCGAAGCCGGGCACGCTGCTGACGCGCGAGAGGCCGCCCGCGAAGGCGGTGAAGAAGAAGAGCGGGAAGATCAGCGACGGCAGCAGCAGCGACGGGTTCGTCAGCACGTTGTGCAGCGTCCGCCAGGCGACCCCCTGCGCGACGTTGAGCGTGCGCATCAGCGGGCCATCCTCACGCGCAGCGCCCAGCTTGCGAGCGCGAGCGCGACGACCGCGATCGTCGCCGCGATGCCGAAGCCGAGCGCGAGCGCCTCGCCGTCCCAGCCGGTGATGATCAGGCTGCGCACGGCCTCGATCAGGTACGAGACCGGGTTCGCGGTCGCAGCGTCCCGGAACCACGTCACCGCGATCAGGTTCCGCGGGATGTTCATCGACGAGATGAACAGGAAGACGAAGAAGACCGGGAACAGGCTCTGCACCGCCTCGCCCGAGCCGGTGCGCAGCGCTGCGAACGCGCCGAGCGCGCCGAAGCCGAGCCCGACCAGCGCCGCGAAGCCGAACAGCAGCGCCACGCCCCCGGCGCCGGCCTCGGGGCGAACGCCGACGATGAAGGCGACCGTCAGGTAGACGAACGCCTGCACCAGGCTCAGCACGACGACGCCGCCGAGCTGGCCGCAGAGCAGCGCGATCCCGCGCATCGGCGTCAGCGAGAGGCGGTTGAGGAAGCCGGTCTGGATGTCGCGCGCGAGGTCGGTGCCGGTGTTCATGGTCGCGAAGAGCGCGCCCTGGATGAACGGCACCGCCAGCGCGAAGGCGACGAACGAGTTGGTCGGGAAGCCCGGCAGCCGCGTCTCCGCCTTGAGGCCGCCGGAGTTCACGGCCAGGAGCAGCATCGGGAAGATGAGCGGCCCGACCACGTTGGCGGGCTGGCGCACCGTTCGCACGACCGAACGACGGCCGAGCAGGTAAACCTGGTCGGCGAACGCGCTCACGACCGCGCCGGCTCGATCGCCAGCATGCCCGGCTGGCCCTCCTCCTCCTCGCCGGCGCCCTCGAGCGACCGCCCGGTCTTGGCGAGGAAGACGTCGTCGAGCGACGGCTGGTGGAGCTGGATGTTCTCGCAGCGCAGGCCTTCGGCGTCGAGCGCGCGGACGACCTCGGCCAGCCCGGCGTGGCCGTCGGCCAGCCGCACGGCGACGCCCCTCGTCGAGTTCACGCGCTCGCCGAGCCGCTCGAGAATCGCGGCCGTGCGCTCGAGATCGGCCGGATCCTCCGGGATCGCCTCGACCGTGGGCTTGCCGACCTCGGCCTTCAGCGCCGTCGGCGTGCCCTCGGCGACGATGTGCCCGTGGTCGATGATCCCGACCCGGTCGGCCAGGACGTCGGCCTCCTCGAGGTACTGGGTGGTGAGGAAGACGGTCACGCCGTCCTCGCTCGCGAGCCGGCTGACCTCGGCCCAGAGCGCCGTCCGGCTCTGGACGTCGAGACCGGTGGTCGGCTCGTCGAGGAACAGGATGTGCGGACGGTGGACGAGCGCCAGCGCGAGGTCGAGCCGGCGCT
>DASSMZ010000275.1:0-13827 GCA_035688325.1 Gaiellaceae bacterium | reverse complement strand
CTCGGTGCCGAGCGACTCGAGCGGGTCGAGCTCGCCGTCGTCGTCGTGGCCGCCCGAGCCCGCCGAGAGCGAGAGCGAGCTGTACGCCCGGCCGCTCTCGAGCGCCTCGAGCACTTCCTCGTCGGTCACGCTCGCCGCCTTCGCCAGCTCGGCGATCGTCGGCGAGCGGCCGTGCTGCACGGTCAGCTCCTCGATCAGGCGCGAGAGCTGGATGTTCAGCTCCTGCAGCCCGCGCGGGACGCGCACCGACCAGCCACGGTCGCGGAAGTGGCGCTTGATCTCGCCGATGATGTTGGGCGTCGCGTACGTCGTCAGCTCGACCCCGCGGTTGACGTCGAAGCGGTCGATCGCCTTGATCAGCCCGATCGCGCCGATCTGGACGAGGTCGTCGAGCTGCTCGCCGCGGTACGAGTAGCGCCGCGCGAGCGACCGCACGAGCGACATGTACTGCTCGATCAGCTGCTCGCGCGCGGCCAGGTCGCCCTGCTCGTGGTAGCGGCGCAGGAGAGCCTTGTCGCTCTGCTGCATCAAGCGGGTGCCTCCTCGTGCGCGACCTCCTTGACCAGCTCGAGCCAGCCCTCGCCGTCGAGCTCGTACCGGTCGACGACCGTGTCGAGCACCCGGCGCAGCGTCACGTCGTCGCCGGCGTCGCGCTCCAGCTCGTCGCGCAGGCGGTCGGTCGCGAGCGGGCCGACGCGCGTCACGATCGCCCCGTCGGCGAGCCGCAGCTGGACGGTCACGTCGCCGTCCTCGGCCGCGCGCTCGAGCACGGTGTCGAGCGCCGTCTCGAGGTCGTCGATGTGCTCGAAGGTGAGGTTGAGGCGCGCGGCGACGCCGCCCAGCACGAGGTACGCCACCTCGTGGAACGGCTCCTCGCGCGGAATCGTCAGCGTGATCTCGTCGCCCGTCATTCGCACTCCCCTAACGTAGGAACCCTCGCAAAGGTTTCGGCAGGTTCGATCGTCCCGCATCCGACGACCGCCCCGTCGTCGTACAGCACGGCCGCCTGGCCCGGCGCGACGCCGTACGCCGGCTGGTCGAGGTGGAGCCGGAAGCCCCCGTCGAGCTCCTCGATCCGCGCGCCGACCGCGGGCGAGCGGTAGCGCAGCTTCGCCTCGGCGCGTGCGAGCGGCAGGTGCAGCCGGCCGCGGACCTCGATCGTCGTCGTCGCGAGCGCCGCCCGCGGCCCGACGATCACCGTGTTCGTGCCCGCGTCGCCGCGCAGCGCGTACAACGGCTCGCCGGCCGCGACGCCGAGCCCCTTCCGCTGGCCGGGCGTGAAGCGCCAGAAGCCGCCGTGCCGGCCGAGCTCGACGCCGTTCTCGTCGACGATCGGGCCGTCCTCCGCCGCGAGGCCGTGGCGCGCGAGGAAGTCGCGGTAGTCGCCGCCGGCGAGGAAGCACGCCTCCTGGCTCTCGGCGCGGCTCGCGACCTCGAGGCCCGCGCCCGCAGCCTCCGCGCGCGTCTCCTCCTTCGTCTGCTCGCCCAGCGGGAACCAGAGCCGGTCGAGGAAGCGCGGGTCGAGGCGGGCGAGCATGTACGACTGGTCCTTGCGCCCGTCGGCGGCGCGGGCGAGGAGCAGTCGGCCGTCGCGCTCGACGATGCGGGCATAGTGGCCCGTCGCCAGCCGCCCGGCGCCGGCGCGCCCGGCGAAGGCGAGCAACTCGGCGAAGCGGAAGCTGCCGTTGCAGCGGATGCAGGGGTTCGGCGTGGAGCCGGCCGCGTACGCACGGACGAACGGCTGAACCACCGCGCGACGGAACTCCTCGCGCAGGTCGAGCGTCACGTGCGGGATGCCGAGCCGGTGGCAGGTGCGCCGCGCGGCGAGCACGGCCTCGGGCGAGCAGCACGCACGGTCGGCGTCCGGCCCGTGCGGGTCGAGCCAGAGGCGCAGCGTGACGCCGATCGCGTCCGGTCCGGAGCGCAGCAGCGCGACCGCCGAGTCGACGCCGCCGCTCATCGCGACCGCCACACGGCCGGGCTGCGGCGCGGCCCGGAAGACCTGGCCGAGCGCGCTCGCGAGGGCGTCCACGGCGAGCTCGTCGCCGCCGACGGCCGCCGCCTCGAGCAGGGTCAGGCCCTCGAGCGGCCGCTCGAGCCCTTCGCTCTCCGCGCTGACGATGCGCTCGCCCTCGACGGCCAGGCGCACGAGCGCCCAGCGGCCGTTGCGCGAGGCGTCGCCGACCACCTCGACCATGCGACCCAGGCTAGCGGTCGTCGCTCCAGGACTGCGGCGACAGGACGAGCCAGTACCGGTCGGGATCGACGAAGCAGAGAGCGCCGACGTTCGCCCAGTACGGGTTCGGCGAGGGCGTCGGCTCGTGGCCGCTCTCGCGGAGCCGAGCAGCCGTGTTCTGCACGGCGTCGGAGGAGCCGAGGTAGAGGACGAGCTGGTCCTCGGCCGTCGGCGCGGGCTCGGCGTCCGGCGCGGCGACGAGCTCGAGCTGCCGAGACGCGTCGGGCAGGCCGAAGATGACGCCGGTGAAGCCGTCGTGGTCCTCGAATCCGGCGAGCACCGGGAGCCCGACGGCGTCGCGGTAGAACGCCGCCGTCGCCTCGAGGTCGCGCGCGGGCCTCGCCACGCGCAGCGCCATGCGGTTCGTGAGCTCGGTCACCAAGCACCTCCACGGGAAGCAAACGGGGGAGTCTTGCGACTCCCCCGCCTGGCTCCAGCCTGCCGGTATCTCGAGGCCCATTGTGAACCTGGACAAGCCAGGTGGGTGCCGCGTCTTCCTTGGCTCCTCGCCGCAGTCGAACGACAGCTCCCTCTCACGTGGTGTTGGTTCTACAGAGAGGCCCCGAGCACGCACAGGCTCGAGTGACCGCATTGTAGCGGCGCCTCAGCGGGCGAACACCCAGTGGATCTGCTGGACGCCGTCGACGCCGAGGTCCTCGGCGAGCCTGGGCGTGAGGTCGAACTTCCGCCCCGGCCGGACGGGCCGGCGGTCGACGACCCGCGTGAGGATGTGCGGGCCGTTCCCGTAGGCGACGTAGACGAGGATGCCGCACGGCAGCACGGAGTCGACGATCCCCTCGGTGCTCGGGCGCAGCACGTAACCGCAGCGGGTGCGCGCCCCGTACCGCGGCTGCTCGACGCCCGCGAGGGCCGTGTACCAGCCGCCCGCCACCGGCACCGGCTGCGGCAGGCCGGTGACGGCCTGGCCCTTGTCGCGCGCCGCCAGCGCGAGCGCGACGACGGCCGCCAGCAGCGCGACGCCCGCGAGCGCGACCTGCCGCTGGAGCGACCTCGGGTTCACCGAGCGATGCCTGCGAGCCCGGAGCCGAACGCGTCGCGGACGAGCGAGTCGAACTCGACGGGCAGGTCGCCGGACGCGTCGGCGAACTGCCGCATGTGGATGAGCAGGAGCGACCGCTCCTCGGAAGCGGCGTCGCCGCCGGGCAGGGCCTCCGCCAGGCGCTCGAGCTCCCAGAGGTTCCATGTCCGCGGCGTCCGGTCGCGGAACGCAAGCGGCACGACGGCGCTCGGCGGCTCCGGCTCGGGCTCGGCCGCCGGTTCCGGCACCGGCGCGGGCGGCGGCGTCGGCACCAGGGCAAGCGCGGGCTCCGGTTCCTGCTCCGGCAGGGGCTCCGGCTCCGGCGTCACGACGGCCTCGGCAGCCGGCTCCGGCTCGCCGTGCGGCGGCGGCTCGCCGCGCAGGAACCTGGTCAGCGAGTGCGGGAGCCTCACCCGCTGCGCTCCTCGGGCGCATCGTCGGGCCGGTCGAAGAGCTCCGCGACCTCCTCCGCGACCGGGCTCTCCTCGGGCGCGGTGCGACGCGGCAGCAGCTTCACGTGGCGCGGCGGAGGCGGCAGCTCCCCTTCGTCTTCGCCCTCGCTTCGGCGCCGGAAGCCGAACCGGCGCCGGCGCGGCGCCCCTTCGGTCTCGGGCTCCGGCTCCTCCTCGGGCTCGGGCAGCTGCTCCACCGCGACCGACTCCGGCTCTGGCTCTGGCTCTGGCTCTGGTTCCGGCTCTGGCTCGGGCTCTGCGACAGGCTCGGGTCGGGGCTCGGTGACGCGCTCCTCGGGCGGGGCGACCACCGTCCGCTCCTCGGGCATCGGCCAGGCGGGCTCGGGCGCGTCCTCGGCGGGCTCGGCCGGCGGCGGCAGCAGGTACGCGAGCGGCGCGCGCGCGATCCGCTCGGCGGTGAACTCGACCAGCGCGACGAGGATCCACGCCGCCGCCATGATGAGCACGATGTACAGCGGACGCAGGTCGGCGAGGCCCGCGCCGACCGCGAGCGCCACGAGAAAGAGCGCCTCGAGCGCGAAGCGCAGACCGAGCCGGCCCGGGAGCACGACCCGAGACTAGCTGGCTTCGTCGTCTTCGCTGGGGGGAGCCGGCGGCGACGGGCCGGGCGAGACCGGCGGCGAGTGCGGCGGCTCCTCCGGCGCGGCCGTCGTCTCCGGGCCCGGCGATTCCTCGAGAGGCGCGGTGTCGCGCAGCTGCGCCGACGCCGGGCCGGTGGGTGCGGCCCCGCCGCGGCTCGCCTCGGCAGCGGCCTGCGCCGCGTTGACGATCGACTGCGCCACGCGCCCGATCGCCTCGTCGCCGAGTCCGGCGGCCGCGAGTAGCTGCTCGGCGCCTTCCTGTGCGCGGTGGATGATCGCGCCCGCCTGACCACGCGCCCACTCGAGCGTCTGCTCGACCTCGGCGCGCGTCGCGTTCGTGAGCTCGGTCGCCTGGTGCCGCGCCTGCTCGAGCAGCCGTGCCGCCCGCGACTCGGCCTCGGACACCTCCTCCGCGGCCTGTTGCTGCGCCTCCTGCAGCGTCTGGCGCGACTCGGCCTTGGCGGCGTTCAGCATCTCCGCGCGCTGGCGCTCGCTCTCCTGCCGGTAGCGGTCGACCTCGGCCGAGCGGTCCTGGAGGTCGCGCTGCCGCCGGGCCACCTCCTCCTCGGTGCGCCGCAGCTGGGCCGCCGAGGCGGTCTGCGCGTCGCGCTCGATCGTGTCCGCGAACTCGGCGGCGGCACGGATGAGGTGCAGCGCGTCCATCCGCACGGCGTGGCCCGTCGGCTCGGCGCTGCCCTGGCCGGCGGCCTGGAGCACGCGGAGCTGGACCTGGAGCTGCGTCGTGTGCCGGCGGAAGGCCTCGAACGCCTCGCGCACCTTCTCGCGGTCGTAGCCGTCGGCTGCGCTCGGCAGGTCTTCGACCCGCGGCAGCGACGTCAGCGAGGCGGCCTGTGCCCGTTCCTGTCCTTCGGTTGCCATCTCGCTAGCTCGCCTCCTGCTTCGACCTCGGTCTGCGACCAAGTATGACGCCTTGATCGGCTTCTCGGTTACTCGGGTTGAGGCAGAACGTCAATTCCGAGCTCGCGCAGGATCTCCTCCGGCAGCGGCGTCGGCGCGCCCGTCATCGGGTCGACGCCGGCCTGGTTCTTCGGGAACGCGACGGTGTCGCGGATGTACGGCTCGTCGAGCAGCGCCATCGAGAGCCGGTCGATGCCCGACGCGATCCCGCCGTGCGGCGGCGCGCCCATCGCGAGCGCGTCGAGCAGGAAGCCGAACTTCCCGCGCTGCTGCTCCGGGGTGAGCTCGAGCTTGTCGAACACCTTCCGCTGCAGCTCCGGCTCGTGGATCCTGAACGAGCCGCCGGCGATCTCGATCCCGTTCACGACGAGGTCGTACGCGACGGCGCGCGCGGCGCCGGGATCCGTGTCGATCAGGCCGGCCGTCTCGTTCGTCGGCCGCGTGAACGGGTGGTGCACCGCCGTCCAGCGCTGCTCGTCCTCGTCCCACTCGAGCAGCGGGAAGTCGGTCACCCACAGGAACCGCCACGCGTCGCGGTCGATCAGGTCGAGCTCGCGGCCGAGGTGGAGCCGCAGCGCACCGAGGACGCGGGCGACCATCGCCGGCTCGTCCGCGCCGAACAGCACCGTGGTGGCCGGCTCCGCGCCGATCGCGCCGAGCTCCTGCTCCGAGAGAAACTTCGCGATCGGCGAGCGCACCTCGCCCTCCTCGTCGTACACGAGGTAGGCGAGGCCCTTCGCGCCCCACTCCTTCGCGAACGCCTCGAGCCGGTCGAGCTCCGCGCGCGAGAGCTCCTGCGGGACGCGCAGGAAGCGCACGACAGGCGCGTTCGCGAAGACGCCGAACTCCGACCCGCGCGTGACCTCGGTCGCGTCGTGGATCTCGAGGCCGAAGCGGAGGTCGGGCTTGTCGGAGCCGTAGCGCAGCTGCGCCTCGTCCCACGTCATCCGCTGGAACGGCGTCTCGACCTCGGCGCCGATGCACTCGCGCCAGGCCCGCTGCATCGTGCGCTCGATCAAGGCGAACAGCTCCTCGCGGTCGGGGAAGGCCAGCTCCACGTCGAGCTGCGTCAGCTCCTGGAGCCGGTCGGCGCGGAGATCCTCGTCCCGGAAGCAGCGGGCGATCTGGTAGTAGCGCTCGAAGCCGGAGATGACGAGCAGCTGCTTGTACGTCTGCGGCGACTGGGGCAGCGCGAAGAACTTGCCCGGCTGGAGCCGCGTCGGGACGACGAAGTCGCGGGCGCCCTCCGGGGTCTGCTTGGCCATGATCGGCGTCTCGATGTCGACGAACCCGGCCGCCTCCATCTCGGAGCGGATGATCGAGACCAGCTGCGCCCGCGTGCGGATGTTGCGCTGCATCGTGTCCCGGCGCAGGTCGAGCCAGCGGTAGCGGATCCGCAGCGTCTCGTCGACGTTCTCCTCGTCGAGCTGGAACGGCAGCGGCTCGGAGCGCGAGACGACCTCGAGCTCGTCGACCTGCAGCTCGACCTCGCCCGTCGGCAGGCTCGGGTTGACCGCCTCGGGCGCGCGCGCGGCGACCTCGCCGACTGCGCGGAGGACGAACTCGTTGCGCACCTCGTGTGCGACCTTCGCCGCCTCCGGCGCGCGCTCCGGGTTGACCACGAGCTGCGCCAGGCCGGTCGAGTCGCGGAGGTCGATGAAGACGAGACCGCCGTGGTCGCGCCGGCGCGCGGCCCAGCCGGCGAGCGCGAGCCGCTGCCCGACGTGCTCGGGCCGGAGCTGCCCGGCCGGGAGGTCGCGCCACCTCATGGACGCAGCCTCTCCGCGAGCTCGGCTGTCGGAACCTCCTCGTCCGGCTGTCCGTGGCGCCGGACGTTCGACCGTTCCGGGCCCCACTGCACGATCGCCTTCGCGCCGAGCCGGCCCGCCTGCGTGAGCTGTCCCTTGAGCGAGCGGCCGGCGTAGTCGAGGTCCGCACGCAGGCCGCGCCGGCGCAGCTCCTGCACGAGCGGCAGCACCCTGGGCTTGTCGTCGGCGTCGTGCAGTGCGACGAAGACGTCGATCTCCTCCGGCTGGGCCTGCACGCCCTCGGCCTCGAGGGAAAGCAGCAGCCGCTCGATCCCGGCGCCGAAGCCGATCCCGGGGGTCGGCTTGCCGCCGAGCTGCTCGACCAGGCCGTCGTAGCGGCCGCCGCCGCAGATCGAGCTCTGCGCGCCGATCGCCTCGTCGACGAACTCGAAGGCCGTGCGCGTGTAGTAGTCGAGCCCCCGCACGAGCGTCGGGACGAGCTCGAACTCGACGCCGTAGTTCTCGAGATGTGCCTTCACCGCCTCGAAGTGCTCGCGGCACTCGTCACAGAGCGCGTCGCCGATCTTGGGCGCGTCGGCGAGCGCCGCCCGGACGCGCTCGTTCTTCACGTCGAAGACGCGCAGCGGGCTGGTGGCGAGCTTCTGCCTCGCCTCGTCGTCGAGCACGTCCTCGTGCTCGAGGAGCCACGCGGTCAGCCGCTCGAGGTACGCGGGTCGGCAGTTCTCGTCGCCGATCGAGTTCAGGAGGAGCTTGTACTTGGTGATGCCGAGGCGCGCGAGCAGCTCGTCGTAGAGCTCGATCAGCTCGGCGTCGATCGCCGGGTCCGCCGAGCCGATCGCCTCCACCGAGAGCTGCCAGTGCTCGCGGTAGCGGCCCCGCTGCGGCGCGGAGTACCGATACATCGTCGCGATCGTGTAGAGCTTGACGGGTTGCGCTTCACGATGAAGGCCGTGCTCGAGGTAGGCGCGCGCGATCGGCGCAGTCCCTTCCGGGCGCAGCGTGAGCGAACGATCGCCTCGGTCGGTGAACGTGTACATCTCCTTGTGCACGACGTCCGAGCCCTGGCCGGAAGTGCGCTCGAAGACGCCGGTGTCCTCGAAGCCCGGCGTCTGGATCGGCCGGTAGCCGTAGAGCGAGCAGAGCCGCTCCGCCTCGCCGGTGACGAGCCGCCAGAGCGGCTGCTCGGACGGGAGGATGTCGTGTGTGCCCCGCGGCGCCTCGAACGTCGTCACGAGG
The DNA here is from genome assembly GCA_035688325.1 of Gaiellaceae bacterium. GTDB lineage: Bacteria > Actinomycetota > Thermoleophilia > Gaiellales > Gaiellaceae > AC-32. Next base: position 5,575 of record DASSMZ010000275.1, on the reverse strand, counting down.
CGCGGAGCTCGGCGAGGAACGGGTTGCGGTCGAGCTCGGCGCCGAGCGTCGTCGGCGGGCCGTGCCCCGAGTAGACGACGGTCTCGGGCGGGAAGCGCTCGCCGAGCATGCGGATCGACTCGACCAGCGTGTCCCAGTCGCCGCCGGGCAGGTCGGTGCGCCCGACCGAGCGCGCGAAGAGGACGTCGCCGGAGAAGAGGCAGCCGCCGGCGTGGTAGGCGAGGTGCGCAGGCGAGTGGCCCGGCACCAGCAGCGTCTCGAACTCGATGCCAGCGAGCTCCAGCGTCTCGCCGCCGCGCAGGAACGTGTTGGCGGTGTAGCCGCGGGCGAGGACGCCCTGCGGCACGAGATCGGGCAGGTTCTCGAGCAGCGCGCGCTCGTCCTCGGCCATGTAGACGGGCGCGCCGGTTCCCTCCGCGAGATCGGCGACCCCGAGCAGGTGGTCCCAGTGCCCGTGCGTGATCAGGATGGCGGCGCTCGTTGCCGCCATCCGGGCGAGCTCGAGGCGAAGCTGCGCGGCGTCGCCGCTCGGGTCGATCACGACGGCCTCGGCCGCGTCGCGCGAGGCGCGGACGACGTAGCAGTTGGTACCGATCGGGCCGAGCTCGTAGCGGTCGACGGCGAGTGTCGAGGCGGCGCTCACGGGAGCGTGAGTCTACGCGCCGTCAGCCGTGGACCAGCCACCGCCGCAGGAACGCGTCGATCCAGCGTTCCGCGGCCACGCGCTGCGCGCCCTTCCACTGGTGCGTCCCGTGCGAAAAGATCCGAAGCGCCGCGGGCACGTGCGCTCGCACGAGCGCGCGGTAGAGGGCACGCGCATGGAAGACTGGCACGGCGTCGCCGCTCCCGCCCGAGAGCAGGAGCGTCGGCGGCAGCGCGGCGATCCGCCGGCCGGCATCGAACGCGGAGAGCACGACGAGCGCTCTGAACGGGCTGTGCCGACGTGGCGTCGTGCCGGCGCCGTACTCCCCCGTCACGAGCGCGACCCCTCCGCCGAGCGACCAGCCGACGGCGCCGACGCGTGATCCGTCGACACCCGGCAGCCGCTTCAGCGCGCTCGTGGCGTCGACGACCACCCGCTGCCAGATCCGGAACGCCTGCTCGAAGTTGACGCGCGCTCCGCAGAACCCGCGCGCGCTCGGCGGCGGGGTGAGGCCGAAGTAGTCGACGTAGTAGGTCGCAACGCCGTGCAGCGGCAGGTCGCGGGCGAGGATCTGGTCGATGCCGCCGAAGCCGCCGCAGCCGTGCAGCACGACGACGGCAGGCGTGCTCGCCGTCCCGGGCGGCCGACAGAGCGCCGCGCGCACGCTGCGGCCGCGGCTGGAGAAGTCGGCGCGGTGGCACTACGGAGCGATCGTCGGGAACGTCGGCAGCCTCGTCGGCCGCGAGCGGGCGCCCGGAGCGGCCCCGGCGACGGCGGCGGCGCAGGCGAGGACGATCGCCGTGCTCGTCGGTAACCGTCCGCGTGGCATGCGCTCGGACAGAGTGCCTGCGCCGCGGGATCCGCCGTGTAAGACCCGTCGCCGAGGGTAGCCTGCGGTCGATGCGCAGCTGGAACCTGCGAGAGGTCGAGACGCCCGGCGGGAGCCGCTCGCCGGTCGTGCTCGAGTCCGAGGAGTCGGCGGCCCGCGCAGTGCTGATCGGCCTGCAGCCCGGGCAGCGGCTCGGCGAGCACGAGGTCAAGGAGCACGCGTTCGTGCTCGTCCTCGACGGCACCGTCGAGATCGAGGCGGGCGACCGGGCGATCACGGGCGCGGCGGGCACGCTAATCCTGTTCGAGCCGGAGGAGCGCCATTCCGTCACGAGCGCCGACGGCGCGCGCCTGTTGCTGTTCCTCGCCCCGTGGCCGGGCGAAGGGCACTACCGCGGCGGCGACCAGCGCCGCACGACCACGGCCCGCTAGCCGCGCTTGCGGCCGGCGCGCGGTGCCTGCTGGCCGGTGCGCCTCAGGTACGAGCGGTAGAGCGCCCGGTCCATCAGGTACATGAACGGGATGAAGAAGCCGGTGTACACGGCCGCGATCGCGAGGCGGCCGAGCAGCGGCTGGCTCTTGTTGAGGACCGAGAACGCGATGAAGATCAGCGGCCCGAAGATGAGCGCCCGCTTGGCGACGCGGCTCCAGGACGGCGGCTGCACCACGCGGCCGGATCGCGACGATGTGCCGTTCTTCTTCGCCTGGGCCTTGGGCTTCGCGGCCGCAGCGCTCGAGCCGTTTCGCCTGGAGCCCTTCGGCTCGCGGTCGTCCTCGTCGACGTCGACCTCGTGGCCCTCGGCGTCCACGTAGACGTACTCGTACTCGTGCCGGAGCTCCTTCTGGCGCCGCCGCCGCTGCTTGCGCGTGGGCATCGGATCAAGCGTAGCGCGCTGTCAGCGCGCCCAGGCGACGGCGCCGCGCCGGACGACGCCCGCGACGAGGTCGCCGCCGAGGTGGTACGCGAGGTGCCGCCAGTCCGGCGCGTCGAGCAGCACGAGGTCGGCGTCGTACGCGACCGCGACCCGTCCGCGCCGGCCTGCGAGCCCGAGCACGTGCGCCGCGTTGACGGTGCACGCGGACAGCGCCTCCTCCGGCGCGAGGTGGAGCTTGGTCGAGGCGAGCGAGCAGACGAGCGGCAGGCTCTCGCAGAAGGCGCTGCCCGGGTTGAAGTCGGTCGCGAGCACGATCGCCGCGCCGGCGTCGGCGAGCGCCCGGGCGGGCGGCATCGGCCGGTCGAGGAAGAGCGCGCTCGCAGGGAGCAGCACGGCGGCGACGTCGCTCGCGGCGAGCGCACGCACGCCCGCTTCGCCGGTCGCCTCGAGGTGGTCGATCGAGCGCGCGCCGAGCTCGATCGCGAGCTCGACCGCGCCGAGCTCGGTGAACTGGTCGCCGTGGAGGCGGAGCTCGAGACCGGCGTCGCGGCAGGCCTCGAGGTAGCGCCGCGCCTGGTCGACCGAGAACGCGCCCTGCTCGACGAAGACGTCCGCCGCGTCGGCGAGCTCCGCCGCGCGCGGCAGGACCTCCGTGAGCGCGAAGTCGAGGTACGCGTCGGCGTCCGGGAGCTCCGGCGGGACGGCGTGCGCGCCGAGCCACGTCGCGACCCCGCCGGCGCCGGCGACCGCCTCGAGCGAGGAGAGCTCCGTCTTACGGTCGAGCCCGTACCCGGACTTGCCCTCGAACGTGGTCGTGCCGGCGCGGAGCATCCAGTCGCGATGGCGCTCCACCGCCGCACGGAGCTCGTCGGAGCTGCCCGCGCGCGTCGCGCTGACGGTGGAGAGGATGCCGCCGCCCGCCGCATGCAGCTCCTCGTAGCTCGCCCCTCCCGCCCGCAGGGCGAACTCCTCGACGCGATCGCCGAGGAAGCACGGGTGCGTGTGGCAGTCGACGAGGCCCGGGATGGCGCAGCGGCCGCCGCCGTCGAGCTCCTCGACGTCGCGGCCGAGGGCGAGCCCGCCGAGCTCGCGCATCTCGCCGACCGCCGCGACCCGGCCGTCCTCGCAGAGGACGAACGCGTCCTCGAGCACCTGCACGTCGCGGAGCGCGCGGCCACGGACGGGCGCCCCGGCATCCGGCGCCGGCGACGCGAGCTGCGCGAGATCGCGGACGAGGAGCCGCGAGGCCGGCGTCATTCCCGCGCGGGCAGCCGCAGGCCGTGCTCCTCGGCGGCCGCCAGCGCGTCGTCGTAACCGGCGTCGGCATGACGCATGACACCCGTCCCGGGATCGCTCGTCAGCACGCGCTCGAGCCGCTCGGCCATCTCGTCGGTGCCGTCGGCGACGACGACCATGCCGGCGTGGATCGAGTTGCCGATGCCGACCCCGCCGCCGTGGTGGACGCTCACCCAGGTCGCGCCCGCGGCGACGTTCACGAGCGCGTTCAGGATCGGCCAATCCGCGATCGCGTCCGACCCGTCCTGCATCGCCTCGGTCTCGCGGTACGGCGAGGCGACCGAGCCCGAGTCGAGGTGGTCGCGCCCGATCACGACGGGCGCCCTGACGTCGCCGCCGCGCACGAGCTCATTGATCGCGAGGCCCGCTCGCGCACGGTCGCCGTAGCCGAGCCAGCAGATCCGCGCCGGGAGGCCCTGGAACGCGATCCGCTCCGGCGCGACCGTCAGCCAGCGCTGCAGCGCCGTGTCGTCGGGGAACAGGTCGAGCAGCTTCCGGTCGATGGCGGCGATGTCGTCGGCCTCGCCCGAGAGCGCCGCCCAGCGGAACGGGCCGACGCCGCGGCAGAACAGCGGCCGGATGTAGGCCGGGACGAAGCCCGGGTAGTCGAAGGCGTCCTCCACGCCGGCCTCCAGCGCCTCGCCGCGCAGGTTGTTGCCGTAGTCGAAGACGTGGCTGCCGCGCCGGACGTATTCGAGCATCCCCTCGACGTGCCGCGCGATCGACGCCCGCGCCAGGCGCAGGTACTCGTCGGGGTCGCGCGTCCGGAGCTCCGCCGCCGCCGCCACGTCGAGCCCGGCGGGGACGTACCCGTTCAGCGGGTCGTGCGCCGCCGTCTGGTCGGTGACGAGGTCGAACGCCTCGCCGCGCCGCGCCAGCTGCGGCACGACCTCCGCGGCGTTCCCGAGGAGCCCGACAGACAGCGCCCGGCCCTCGGAGGCGGCCGCGCGCACGCGCGCGAGCGCGTCGTCCACCGACTCCGTCGACTCGTCGAGGTAGCGCGTCTCGAGCCGGCGGCGGATCCGCTCCGGGTCGACCTCCACGCACAGGGCCGCGGCGCCGGCGAGCGTGGCCGCCAGCGGCTGGGCGCCGCCCATGCCGCCGAGCCCGGCCGTCAGGATCGTCCGCCCGGCGAGATCCGACGAGCCGAAGTGCTTCTCGCCCGCCGCCGCGAACGTCTGGTAGGTCCCCTGCAGGATCCCCTGGCTGCCGATGTAGATCCAGCTGCCGGCGGTCATCTGGCCGAACATCGTCAGCCCCAGCGCCTCGAGCCGGCGGAACTCGTCCCACGTCGCCCAGCGGGGCACGAGCAGCGAGTTCGCGATCAGCACGCGCGGCGCCGAGGGCGCCGTGCGGAAGACGCCGACCGGCTTGCCGCTCTGCACCAGCAGCGTCTCGTCGTCGGCCAGCGTCAGCAGCGAGCGCACGAGCGCCCGGAGCGCCTCCGGGTTGCGCGCAGCCTTCCCGGAGCCGCCGTAGACGACCAGCTCCTCCGGCCGCTCGGCCACGTCCGGGTCGAGGTTGTTGAGCAGCATCCGCAGCGGCGCCTCGGTCGACCACGAGCGCGCGTGCAGCTCGGTTCCGCGCGGCGCGTGGATGGCCGCGAGGTCGCCGCAGAGCGCGTCGACGGTCGCCTCGAGCGAGCCGGTCGTGCTCACTCGGACTCCCGCTCGGCTGCTCGCTCCCGCTGGCGGAGGCGCCACCACGTCCAGCCGGTCGCGAGCACCGCCGCGGCGACGCCGCCGACGAACGAGCGGAGGAAGCTGCTGCCGGTCGCGTACGCGATCACGATCACCAGCACGCCGAGGCCGCTGTAGGCGAGCGCGGCGTCCCGGTACGGCCTCGTCGACCGGCGTCGCTGCGGGTTCGTGCCGTTGCCGCTGCTCACCGCAGCTCGCCCGCCTCCGCCTCGACCGCGTCGAGGAGCGAGCCG
>DASSMZ010000260.1:0-12575 GCA_035688325.1 Gaiellaceae bacterium | reverse complement strand
GCGGCGTCCACCAGCCCGGCGCCGTAGGCGTCGGCAAACCCGATCGGGTCGTTCTGGTCGACGTGGCAGAAGGCCGTCGGGCACGGCGTCCCGTCGAGCGCGGGCGCGGTGTTGTCCGGATCGTTCGGGCCCATGAAGTTGACCGGCGAGCGGTCGGCGGTGTCGGCGAGACGCTGCACGAGCGCGTCGGGCCTGCCGACGAGGTCGTGGTGCGCGGAGAGGACGAGCGCCGCCACGCCGGCCGCGTTCGGCGCGGCCATCGAGGTGCCCTGCAGCCAGCCGTAGGCGTCGCCGCGGGCGGTGAAGCACGCCGAGTTGAAGAGCGAGCCGGCGAACGGGTCGGTGCAGATGAGGCCGTTCTTGGCGAGCGCGCCGAAGGAGCCCCAGCGGCCGGCGAGGATGTCGCCGGCTCCGCCGTCGTAGCCGGGGATCTCGTACGCGCGGGCGCCGCCCGGTGCCGCGAGGTCGACGCGCGAGCCGTAGTTCGAGTAGTAGGCGAGCTGGTCGCGCGAGCCGACGTGCGCCTGCCAGCGCAGCGGCACCGAGGCCGGCGCCCGCCCGATCGCGTTCGCGGTCGCGGAGACCATCGTCACGCCGGGCACGCCGCCGGGGATGACGAGGCCGCCGCGCAGGTCGAAGTCCTGCGGCGAGACCGTGCCGGGGGTGACGGTGGCGATGCCTTCGGGACCGAGCGAGACCTGCCCGACGTCCTGCAGCCGACGGCCCTCGAGCGTCAGGTCGACCCGGTCGACGCGCACGTGGGCGTTCCCGGCCGCCGCGAAGACGGGCACGCCGCGGGAGAGGCAGTAGTTCACGGCATCGGTGAAGAGCAGGAAGTCGTCGACCTGCGCCGGGTCCGAGGGATCGGCGTAGGCCTCGATCGACATGTTCACGACGTCGATGCGGGGATCGGAGCACGCGGCGAGCAGGCCGGAGAGGATCCAGGTCGAGAGCCCGCCGAGGCCGGCCGCCATCACCTTGTAGGAGCCGATCCGCACGCCGGGCGCGACGCCGTTCGAGGCGAAGCCGTTCAGCGCGCCGGCGATCCGGCTCGCGACCCAGGTGCCGTGGCCCTCGAAGTCGCCGTCGCGGCAGTCGCGCAGGCCCTTGCGGTCGATCACGCCGAGGCCGAAGAGCGCGACCAGATCGGAGCACGGGATGAAGTTGCCGCCGAGCCGCGGGTCGACGACGCCGCGGAGCTCGCGGTGACTCGCGTCGACGCCAGTGTCGAGCACGGCGACGGCGATCGAGTGGTCGCCCGTCGTGCGGCGCCACGCCGGCTGCACGTCCATGCGGTCGTCGTCCCACTGGAACAGCGAGTGCCACGGATCGGCTACCGGCTCCGAGCCGCTGCCGGTATCGGTGGCGGCGCCCTGGCCACCTCCGCGGAGCCCGTCCGTCAAGCGGTCGGACGTGAAGAGCGTGTCCTTGAAGAGCGTCGTGACCGAGCTGCTCGAGGAGAGCCGGCTGTCGAAGTCGCTCGCCCGCGGGACGACGGCGAGCGCGTCGATCGCGCTCAGGTCGGCGACCACGACGCCGCCGGCGGCCGCCACCTGCGCGCGCATCTGCGCCGGTGTCGTCTGCGGCGTGAACCGGACGACGGTGACGCCGAACGGGTTGCCGGCGGCCGCGGCGGAGCCCGCGAACGCGCACGTGATCGTGAAGGCCGCAGCGAGGAGGGTGAGCCGCTTCACCTTGGGGCAGGCGTCGGCACGACGACGCCGATCCTCCATCACCCTTTAGGGGTAGGTCCTGTGCCACGGGCCGCCCGAAGACGGCCCGTCGAGTGGTTCCGGAGGGACTGCTCCGCTCTCGAGCACCGCGGCGTTTCGACTTCGCGACGATCAGCAGGATCTTCGCGCCCGGAGCGACGGCGGGCGCCGGGAACCCGAGCCCGAATCAGCGCGCGATTGTTATCGCGATCGATGAATCCGCAACTCAGCCGTGCGGCTTCGCCATCTTGCGGTAGTCGAGCGCCTCGTCGAGCGTGGCCTCGTCCACGCCGGCGTCCCGGGCGACCTCCCGCAGCGAGCGGCCGGAGCTCGCCGCCTCCTTGACGATCTCGGCGGCCTTGTCGTAGCCGATGTACGGATTCAGCGCGGTCGCGGCCGAGAGCGTCAGCTCCGCGTAGTGCTCGCACGTCTCGCGGTTGGCCTCGATCCCGTCGACGCACTTCTCGGCGAACAGCCGGGACGCGGACGCGAGCAGCTTGATCGAGTCGAGGATGTTCCGCGCGAGCAGCGGCACGAACACGTTCAGCTCGAAGTGGCCCTGCATGCCGCCGATCGCGATCGCCTGATCGTTGCCGACGACCTGCGCCGCGACCTGCGTCACGACCTCCGGGATGACCGGGTTGACCTTGCCGGGCATGATCGAGCTGCCCTTCTGCAGCTCCGGGAGCGCGATCTCGGCCAGGCCGGCGCGCGGGCCGGAGCCCATGAAGCGGATGTCGTTGGCGACCTTCGTCAGCGAGACCGCGACGACCTTGAGCGCGCCGGAGGCCTCCACGATGCCGTCGCGCGCCGCCTGCGACTCGAAGGCGTCGGCGGGGCCGGAGATCTCGAGGCCCGTCTCCTCTTGCAGACGCGCGCGCACGCGCGCGGCGAACTCGGGGTGGGTGTTGAGCCCGGTTCCCGTCGCCGTGCCGCCGAGCGGGACCTTGCCGAGGCGAGCGAGCGTGTCGCGGACGCGCGCCGCGCCCTCGCGCACCTGCGCCGCGTAGCCGCCGAACTCCTGCCCGAGCGTGACCGGGACCGCATCCATCCAGTGCGTGCGGCCGGACTTGACGACGTCGTCGAACTCCTCGGCCTTCCGCTGGAGCGCCGCGGCCAGCTGCTCGAGCGCCGGCAGCAGGTCGTTCGCCAGCTGGTCTAGCGCCGCCAGGTGGACGGCGCTGGGGAAGACGTCGTTCGAGGACTGGCCCATGTTGACGTCGTCGTTCGCGTGGACGTCGTCGCCGGCGAGCGTCGCGATCACCTCGTTCGCGTTCATGTTCGAGCTGGTGCCCGAGCCGGTCTGGAAGACGTCGATCGGAAACTGGTCGTCGAGCTCGCCGTTCGCGATCCGGTCGGCGGCGGCCGCGATCCGCTCGGCCTTGCCGGCGTCGAGCAGGCCGAGCTCGGCGTTCACGCGCGCCGCGGCGGCCTTGATGCGGCCGAGCCAGCGGGCGACCGGAACCGGGATCGGCTCGCCCGAAACCGGAAAGTTCTCGACCGCCTTCGTCGTCTCGCCTCCCCAGAGCTCTTGCTTGGCCTCGGTCGCCACCCTCCGAGTCTAGTCACGGGAGCCAGTCGGCTGAGGCGTCGCTTGCGATGCCGCCTGGAGGCCGTGCCGGCTTTGCCGGTGTGCGGCCGTCCAACCCACGAGCGCCTTGGCGGGTGAACGCGCCCGGCGCGGAGCTAGTCGGTCGAGTACTTCGGCTGGACCTTCTCGCCGCGGATCCGCGCGACGGCGTTGTTGGCCGCGATCGCGGCCTCGCCCATGCCGATCGTGATCAGCGTGATCTTGCCCTCGTAGCCGGCCACGTCGCCGGCGGCGTAGACGCCGGGCACGGTCGTCTCGCACGTGGTCGGGTCGATCAGGATCTGCCGCTTGCCGTGCAGCTCGAGCCCCCACTCGGCGATCGCGCCGAGGTGCGAGTGGAAGCCGAGCAGCGTGATCAGCGCGTCGCAGTCGACCTGCTCGACCTCGCCGGTCTTCGTGTTCTCGATCGAGACCGCCTGCACCGAGCCGTCGCCGTGGATCTCGCGCACCTCGCACGGCGTGAAGATCCGCACGCGGCCCTGGCCCTCGAGCGCACGCGCCTCGTTGACGGACGACTCGAGCGCGCGGAAGTTGTCGCGCCGGTGCACGAGCGCGATCGGGTGCTTGGCCGTGTCCTGCAACCCGAGCGTCCAGTCGAGGGCGGAGTCGCCGCCGCCGACGATCACACACGTGCGGTCGCGGAACGCCTCCTTCTCGCGCACGAAGTAGTGCACGCCGCGGCCGTCCCACTCGTCGATCCCGTCGATCCCGAGTTTGCGCGGCTCGAAGGCGCCGTGCCCGGCCGTGATGATCAGCGCGCGCGTGAGGTACGGCTCGCCCCTGTCGGTCCCGATCGCGAGCAGCTCCTCGCCGTTCTGGCTCAGACGCTCGAGTGTCTGCACCTCCTCGCCGAGGTGGACCTCCGGCTCGTACTGCAGGCCCTGCTCGCAGCAGAGCTCGACGAGCTTCGTCCCGAGGATCTTCGGGTGCCCCGCGACGTCGTAGATGTTCTTCTCCGGGTAGACCGCCGCGACCTGACCGCCGAGCTGCTCGAGGCTTTCGATGATCCGCACCGAGGCGTCACGGTGCCCGGCGTAGTAGGCAGCGGCGAGCCCGGCGGGGCCCGCGCCGAGAATCGTGATGTCGGCGACGCCGTTGTCGGTCACGGCGTCCGAATGCTAGTCACGCACCCGCCGCCACCGACTCCACGGCGGGCGCCGCACGGCGTGCGCGCCACGCCTCGCCGGTGAGGTATCCGGTCAGCCCGAAGACGACGAGCGCGTTCAACCCGTGCAGTACGCCGACGCCGTGCACGGCCTCGCTGATCCAGGCCAGCACGATCTGCACGGCGACCGCCACCGGCACGGCGACGACGAGCCAGATGCGCGGCCGCCCGAGCCGCGCCAGAAGCGCGACCACAAGCAAGATGAGCGCGCCGACGAAGATCAGATAGCCGAACGCGGTGTGGAACGCGAACCCGTGGTCGAAGACCGTCTCGCTGACCGTCCGCCCCTCGTCCGGGCCGCTCTGCGAGTTGAGCTTGTCGGCCGTGTAGAAGGCGCCGTACGCCGCCGCGGCGATCTGCGCGACCACGGCGAGCCAGAGGAGGGTGATCCAGTACCGGTAGATCGTTCGAGCCGCCTGCACGCGTTCACCTCACGGGTCGTTTGCCGACCCGCACTCTAGAGCCGCGTCAGGTCAGTGCGAGCAGCCGGAGCCGCAACCGGCGGCGCCCTCGGGCCCCTCGCCCTCCTCCACCTGGAAGGAGTGGCCGCAGCCGCACGAGCCGGTGACGTTCGGGTTGTTGATCGCGAAGCCGGCCTGCAGGCCCTCGACCCAGTCGATCTGGGTGCCCGTCAGGTACGGCGCGCTGAACGGGTCGACGACCACCGGCACGCCGTGGCTGGAGAGCTCGTGGTCGCCGTCCTGCGCGCCGCGATCGAAGCCGAGCGCGTACTGGAACCCGGAGCAGCCGCCGCCCTGGACGGCGATGCGGAGCACCTCCGCCTCGCCGGCGGGCTCCTCGGACATCAGGCCCCTGATCTTCGCCGCCGCGCTCTCGGTGAGCGAGACGATCGTGAGGGGCTGCTCGGTGGTGGCCATCGGTCGCATCGTAGCAACGTGTTCCGATCGTCCGAATCCCCCTCCCGGGGCGTGCGGAAACCCCGAGCTTGTAACAGCTGCGACGCGCGTGGTTGAGCCGTTTTCCTCTCCGCTCGTAGCCCCTGCCGACTCTGCTACGTTCCTGCTCGCTCGACCGCGGGGAGGATGCGCGTGCTTGACAGCTGGTTGCCCTTCTTGATCTACGGCTTCTTCGCGCTCGCGATTCCGCTGTCGATGCTCTTCGCGTCGTTCGCGCTGGCGACGCGGCCGACCCGCAACCTACGTGCGAAGACGCTCCCGTTCGAGTCCGGCGTCTCGCAGGGCCCCGCGCAGTCGAGCCGCTTCACGATCAGCTTCTACCTGACGGCGATGCTCTTCATCGTCTTCGACATCGAGATCGTGTTTCTGTATCCGCTGGCGGTGATCCTCCACCAGCTCGCCTGGTTCGGCTTCGTGGAGTTCCTCTTCTTCATCGTCATCCTCGCCGTCGCGTACGTGTACATCTGGCGGAAGGGCGCGCTGGAATGGCGGTGAGCAGGAACAAGCGCCTCAAGGACTACGGCCTCCACTCGGAGCGGGTGATGTGGCCGGGCAAGGGGCCGGGCACGTTCGAGACCGAGCTCGGCGACCTCGAGCAGCGGCTGATGCTGACGACGGTCGAGAAGGCCGTCCAGTGGGCGCAGTCGAGCTCGATCTGGCCCGATACGTTCGGGCTCGCCTGCTGCGCGATCGAGATGATGTCGATCGTCTCCGCGCGCTACGACGTCGCGCGCTTCGGCGCCGAGGTCTTTCGCTCCTCGCCGCGCCAGGCCGACCTCCTGATCGTCTCCGGCCGCGTGGCGCACAAGATGGCCGCGCCGCTGCGCCAGATCTACGACCAGATGCTCGAGCCCAAGTGGGTGATCGCGATGGGGGCGTGCGCGAGCTCGGGCGGGATGTTCAACAACTACACCGTCCTCCAGGGCGTCGACAAGATCACCCCGGTGGACATCCACGTCCCGGGCTGCCCGCCGCGGCCGGAGGCGCTCGTCGAGGGCATCGTCCGCCTGCAGGAGAAGATCAAGGCGGGCGTGCCGCCGGCGTACGAGATCCGGGGCGTGGCGAGCTGACCTACGACGGCGTTCCGGGGCTCGTCGAGACGCGGGAGGCGTACGGCGAGATGACCCTGGTCGTCGACCCGGCGCGCCTCGTCGATGCGTGCATGCACCTGCGCGACGACGAGGGCTTCTCGATGCTCGCCGACATCACGCCGACCGACTACCTCGACTGGGGCTCCCGCGGCACCGCCGGCTACTTCGGCACGGCCGCCGGCCGCGACCTCAACTCGCCGGGCTCGCAGGGGCTGCCGCGCACGCCCGAGCCGAAGGCCAAGCGCTTCTCGATGAACTACCACCTCGTCGCCGTCCCGGGCGCGCAGCGGGTGCGCGTGCAGGTCTGGCTCGACGAAGACGAGTCGGTCGAGAGCGTGATCTCGGTCTGGCCGACCGCCGACTGGCACGAGCGTGAGGCCTGGGACATGATGGGCATCCGGATCGAGGGCCATCCCAACCTGACGCGGCTCCTGATGGAGGAGGACTGGGAGGGGCACCCGCTGCGCAAGGACTATCCGATCGGCGGCGAGCCGGTGCGCTTCTCGGAGGAGACGTAGTGGCCCTCGCGCCGGAGCGCCCGAAGATCTACGAGGGCTCGCGGATCCCGCAGCCGGTGCCGACGATCCTGCGCGTCCCGGAGGACCTGCGCGACTCCGAGGACGTGCTGGAGATCAACTTCGGCCCGAACCATCCGTCGACGCACGGCGTGTTGCGGCTGGTGATCGAGCTCCACGGCGAGGACGTCGTCGGCCTGCGCGCGGTGATCGGCTACCTGCACACCGGCTTCGAGAAGAACATGGAGCAGAAGAGCTGGTGGAAGGCGATCACCTACTCGCCGAGGATCGACTACCTCAGCTTCCAGAACAACGAGCTCGTCTTCGTCCTCGCCGTCGAGAAGCTGCTCGAGCTGCAGGTGCCCGAGAAGGCGACCTGGATGCGGATGTGCCTCGCCGAGCTGAACCGCATCCACTCCCACCTGGTCTGGCTCGCGACGGCCGCGCTCGAGCTCGGCGCGATCTCGATGTTCTGGTACTGCTTCCGCGAGCGCGACTCGATCCTCGACCTGTTCGAGATGGTCACCGGGACGCGCATGCACACGCGCTACTACCAGGTGGGCGGCCTCGCCGAGGACATCCCGCCCGGGTTCTTCCCCGAGGCGCGCAAGTTCTGCGGCTGGATGCCGAAGGCGGTCGACGACTACGAGACGCTGGTCGACCAGAACGCGATCTGGCTCGAGCGGACGAAGGGCCTCGGCCTGCTCTCGGCCGAGGACGCGATCGCGCTCGGCCAGACGGGCCCCGTCCTGCGCGGCTCCGGCGTCGACTGGGACCTGCGCAAGGCGAGCCCGTACCTCGCGTACGACCAGGTCGACTTCGACGTGCCGGTCTACGAGAACGGCGACGTCTGGGATCGCTACAAAGTCCACATGGATGAGATGCGGCAGTCGACCCGCATCGTCGTCCAGTGCCTCGACCGGCTCGAGCAGATGGAGGGGCAGCCGTGGATCGCCGACGACCGGAAGGTCGTCCTGCCGCCGCGCGAGGAGCTTCACACGTCGATGGAGTCCCTCATCCACCACTTCAAGATCGTGACCGAGGGCTTCCGCGTGCCGGAGGGCGAGGTCTACGTGCCGATCGAGTCGGCGCGCGGCGAGCTCGCCTGCTACGTCGTCTCCGACGGCGGCCCGAAGCCGTGGCGCGTCAAGTTCCGCGCCCCGAGCTTCGTCGCGCTCGAGGCGACGGCGACCTGCATGACCGACGCGCTCGTCGCCGACCTGATCGCGATCGTCGGCTCGCTCGACACGGTGATGGGCGAGGTCGACCGGTGAACCCGGCCACCGACGCGCTGACGAAGCAGGTGCGGAAGCTCGCGACGCAGTTCCCGGACTCCCGCAGCGCGACCATTCCCGCGCTCCGGCTCGCACAGGAGCACAACGACGGCTGGCTCGACACCGAGTGCTTCGAGTGGGTCGGCGAGGCGCTCGACCTCACGCCGGCGTACTGCCAGGCGGTCGCCTCCTTCTACGACATGTTCCACCTGGCGCCCGTGGGCCGGCATTCGATCGAGGTCTGCACCAACCTCTCGTGCGCGCTCTCGGGTGCGCAGCAGGTGGTCGAGGCCTTCGAGTCGGAGCTCGGCGTCGCACCGGGCGAGACGACCGCGGACGGCGACGTGACCTTCCGCGCCGTCGAGTGCCTCGGCGGCTGCGGCTACGCGACCGTGGTCGCGGTCGACCACCGCTACCGGCAGTTCGTCAAGCCGGAGGACGTGCCGGCGATCGTGGAGGGCGTGCGTGCCGGCTAGGTCGATGCTGCTGGCGGGCGCCGACGAGCGCGACCTCACGAAGCTCTCCGAGTACCGGGCGATCGGCGGGTACGAGCAGGTGCCCAAGGCGCGGGCGATGACGCCGGACGACCTGATCGCCGAGCTGCAGGCCGCGAACCTGCGCGGGCGCGGCGGCGCCGGCTTCCCGATGGGGCGCAAGGCGTCGCTGATCGACCGCAAGAGCGCGAAGCCGAAGTACCTGGTCGTCAACGCGGACGAGTCCGAGCCCGGCGCGTTCAAGGACCGCGAGGTGATGACGCGCGTGCCGCACCGGCTGCTCGAGGGCTGCCTGATCGCCGCGCACGCGATCGAGTCGAACGACGTCTTCATCTACATCCGCGGCGAGTACCTGACCGAGTACGAGATCCTCGCCAAGGCGGTCGAGGACGCGCGCAAGGCCGGCCTCTTCGGCGACGTCGACATCACCCTCTACCGCGGCGCCGGCGCCTACATCTGCGGCGAGGAGACGGCGCTGCTCGACTCGCTCGAAGGCCGGCGCGGCCAGCCGCGGCCGCGGCCGCCGTTCCCGCCGATCCAGGGCCTCTACGCCGCGCCGACGCAGATCAACAACGTCTGCACGATCGCGACCGTGCCGTCGATCATCGAGCTCGGGGCAGACCGGTTCCGCGAGATCGGCACTCCCGGCTCGCCCGGCACGGTGATCTTCTCCGTCTCCGGCAACGTCGAGAAGCCGGGGAACTACGAGCTCGAGCTCGGCACGTCGATGCGCGAGCTGATCTACACGCACGCGGGCGGAATCGCCGGCGGCCGGCAGCTGAAGGCGGTCATCCCCGGCGGCTCCTCCGTGCCCGCGCTGACCCCCCGGCAGATCGACGTGCCGCTCGACTACGACTCGATGGGCGCGATCGGGACGTTCTTCGGCGCTGCCTCGCTGATCGTGATCGACGACCGGTGCTGCCTCGTGCAGCTCGCGCTGCGCTCGACGAAGTTCTACATGCACGAGTCGTGCGGCAAGTGCACGCCGTGCCGCGAGGGCACGCGCTGGATGGTGCAGATCCTGGAGAAGATCGAGCGCGGCGACGGCGAGCTGTCCGACCTCGACCTGCTCGGCTCGGTCGGCACGCGAATCCTCGGCAGGTCGCTCTGCGCGCTCGGCGACTTCGCCGTCTACCCGGTCGCGAGCTACCTGGAGAAGTTCCGCGGCGAGTTCGTCGCGCACATCGAGCAGGGCCGCTGCCCGTACGGCGGCGAGTCGTCGGTCGAGGGCATCTTCGCGCCGTCCGACCAGCACACGCACTCGACCGTCGCGACGGTGCCGGCGTGACGGGCCGCCCGGTGTCAGACGCGTGCCGCAAGCGTCACGCCCTGTCCACAAATCCCTGCTCGGCGCGAAGGAACACCGGTGTCAGACACCGTGACGGGAGCGTGACGTGAGCTCGCCCGAGCTCGTCACCGTCACGATCGACGGCCGCGAGGTGCAGGTGCCGAAGGGCACCGGCCTCGTCGAGACCGCGCTCGCGGCTGGGATCGAGATCCCCGTCTTCTGCTACGAGCCGCGCCTCGGCCCGCCCGTCGGCGCGTGCCGCATGTGCCTGGTCGAGGTCGAGGGCATGCCGAAGCTGCAGGCCGGCTGCACGATGACCGCGCAGGACGGGCTCAAGGTGCTCACGGCGCAGACCTCCGCCCTCGCGGCCGAAGGGCAGAACGGGACGCTCGAGTTCATCCTCGTCAACCACCCGCTCGACTGCCCCGTCTGCGACAAGGGCGGCGAGTGCCCGCTTCAGGACCTCACGTTCCGCTGGGGCCCCGGCAGCACGCGCATGGAGTTCGAGAAGCGCACGCTCGAGAAGCCGATCCCGGTCTCGCCGACGATCGCGCTCGATCGCGAGCGCTGCATCCTCTGCTACCGCTGCACGCGCTACTCCGAGAGCGTCGCCGAGGACGGCCAGCTGGTCGCGCAGAACCGCGGCGCGCAGTCGGTGATCGCCACCTTCGACGACCGCCCGTACCGCGCGCCCTTCTCCGGCAATGTGCTCGAGCTCTGCCCGGTCGGCGCGCTCACCTCGACGCAGTACCGCTTCGAGGCACGGCCGTGGGAGATCCAGAACGTCCCGACCGTCTGCGGCCTCTGCCCGGTCGGCTGCAACACGGCCGCCACCCTTCGCGAGGGCAAGGTCAAGCGCATCATCTCGCGCAACCACCCCGAGGTGGACGAAGGCTGGCTCTGCGACAAGGGCCGCTTCGGCTTCACGCACCTCTACGCAGACGACCGGATCGCCGACCCGCTGCGGCGCGTGCGCCTGCGTGGCCTCGAGGAGATCTCGTGGGACGACGCGCTCGACGAGGCCGAACGGCTCCTGCGCGAGGCGGACGGCCGGATCGTCACCGCGCTTTCGGGCTCGGAGACGATCGAGCAGGCCTACGCGCTCGGGCGGCTGCTACGCGGCGGGCTCGGCTCGCACACGGCGGTGCTGCCCGAGGAGACGGGCCCGGCGCTCGACGCCTTCCGCCTGCCGCTCTCGGCGATCCGCGACGCCGAGCTCGTGGTCGTGCTCGGGGACGAGCCGGTCGCGGAGCGCGCGCCGATCGTCGAGCTCTGGCTCAAGGCGGCCCGCCGCAACGGCGCCGAGGTCCACTACGCCGGCGACGCGCTCGAGGGCTGCCGGCGGCTGGCCCGCGTCAAGGACGAGCTCGGCGGCAGGCTGCGCGAGAGCGACCGCGCGATCCTGATCTGGTCGAGCGAGGAAGGCGCCGGCGGGGCGCACCTCGCGGCGCTGGCGCGCGAGCTGGGCTTCGCCGAGCGGCCCGGCTGCGGCGCGTTCCACCTGCCGCGCACCGCCAACGGGCGCGGCGTCGCCGACGCCTGGGCCGCCTCCGACGACGGCGAGGGCGAGACGCCGGAGGCGATCGGCCTGCTCGTCGTGTCCGGCGACGAGGCCGCAGCCGACCCGAACGTCCGCGCGCTGGCCGAGCGCGCCGAGCGGGTGCTGGTCACGTCGATGTTCCAGAGCCTCGCGGCCGGCTGGGCCGACCTCGTCCTGCCGGGCACCAGCTACCTCGAGCGCGACGGCACGTACGTCAACCTCGAGGGCCGGCTGCAGCGCCTGCGCCGGACGTCGATCCCGCCGGCGCCGGACGAGCTCGCATGGATCGCGAAGCTCGCGGAGCGGTTCGACGTCGCGATCGACCCGTTCCCGTCGGCCGTCTTCGCCGAGCTGTCCGGGAAGATCTACGACGGCCTGCCCTTCGGCGAGGTGGGCGAGCAGGCGCCGCTGCGCACCCGCAGCGAGGCGCCCGCGCCCGAGCTGCCGGAGGAGCCGCCTGCGCCGAAGGGCGAGGGCCTGCGCCTGATCCGCTACAAGGCGCTCTTCTCGGGCCCGGCGATCGAGCGCGTGCCCGAGCTGCAGTTCCAGCGGCCCGAGCCGGAAGTCGAGCTCTCGGGCAAGGACGCCGAGAAGCGCGGGATCGCGAGCGGAGACCGGGTGCGCGTGTCGCACGACGGCACCTCGGTCGAGCTCCGCGCGCGGGTGAGCCGCAGCCTCCGGCCCGGCGTCGTCCGGATCGCCGCAGAGCACGCCGGCGACCTCGGCGGCAACGTGGAGGTGACGACGTGAGCGAGCCGTGGTGGATCGCACTGATCGAGGCGTTCCTCGTCATCAACCTGCTGATGCTGACCTTCGCCTACATGACCTGGGTCGAGCGCAAGGTGCTCGGCCGGATGCAGCTGCGGTACGGCCCGAACCGCGCCGGCCCCTTCGGCCTGCTGCAGCCGATCGCCGACCTGGTCAAGCTGATCCGCAAGGAGAGCTTCTTCCCCGCGAGCGCGGTCGACGTCCTCTACATCTTCGCGCC
>DASSMZ010000228.1:0-11468 GCA_035688325.1 Gaiellaceae bacterium | reverse complement strand
ACGCCAGCTGGCCTCTGGCTCTGGGCTGAAGGCGGTCTTATACACGATCGACCGGCCGACTCCTGCCGGAAGCCGACGGACTCGTCCGCAAACAGCGCGGATCCCGGCAACCCCCATGCGGGCGAGACCATCGGTGCGCGGGCGCGCCGAGCCGCCTGCAAGACTGTCGCGATGGACGCGGGCCCAGACGCGCTCCACACCCACGAGCCGCTCGGCGCGGCCCCTGCGGGCGACGCCGACCTCGGCCCGATCAGCCCCGAGCTCGCGCTGATCGATCCCGACCTCGCCAGGCGCGTACGCGAGCTGTTGCCGGAGCCGCGAGAGCGGCCGAGGCCTCCACGGCCCGCGAGCCCCTCCCCGATCCCGGCTCCCGAGCCGGAGGTCGGGCGACGGCGGCGCTGGCCTCGGACGATTGCGCTCGCGGTGGCCATCTTCGTGGCAGGCGCCGTCTCCGGCACGTTCCTCGGCAACCACCAGTCCGGCTCGCCGGCTACCCCGCTGGAGGTTCGGGTCGTTGCTCCGGCCACGACACGAACGACTGCCGCACGGCCGGTGCTACGTCCGCCGAAGACGACGCACACTCGCGCGGCGGTCTCGAAGCCGGCCCGACGCAGGCGGCGCCCGCAGGTCACGTGGGCCGCGAACGTGCTCGGCGTCGCGGCAACCGTGAGCCGTCGCGGCGTCACGCTCGTGTGGCAGCGGCCCGTCGACTCGGAGCGGGTGGTCGTCCGGCGTGCGCGGGGCGGCCGGTCGAGCGTCGTCTACCGCGGACCGGCGACGAGCTATCGCGACGGCGCCCTGCGTCCCTGCACCGTTTACAGCTACACGATCGTCAACTACGACCGGCGCGGCCACCGCTCGACGGGCGTGCCCACGTCCGTCGTGACCCGGTGCGCCTGAGGCGTCAGGGCTTGCCGGACATCGAGACCCACGCAGCGCCGAGCGCGAGCAGGTAGAGCCCCGTCAGCACCGGCACGGCGAGCAGGATCCGCTGCCGCCGGACCGCGAGCAAGATCCCGACGACGATCAGCAGCACCGCGCCGGCGTCGGAGACGAGGAACCCGACGCCGACCCAGCCCGGCTCGTTGCCGTTCGGGAACTCCTTGTTGTCGATCCACTGGGCCGCGACCCGCATGAGGAGGTACGCGGGGATCACGCCCAGGATGAACGTCCGCTGCGCGACGCGGGCGAGCAGCAGCTCGTGGTCGCCGCTGCGGCGGATCGCGAAGCCCGCGACGGCGACCACGCCGACCGTCCCGAACAGCACGCTCGCCCCGAGCACGTGCAGGAACAGCGGCAGGTTCCAGGCGTCCGGGCGGATCAGGGCCAGCATCACGCCCCCGGCTTCCAGATCATCAGCGCGAGAACCGCGACGAGCAGCAGGCCGCTGCCGTAGCTGAGCGCGAGCGAGATCGGGTCGTGGACCCGGGCGCGCAACTCGGCGCTCGGTGCGTCGCCCGCCGCCGCCAGCTCACGCGCGAGCCGCGCCGTCCTCTCGTCCCGCCGGCCGCCGATCCCGCCGAGCGCGTTCGCGGCGATGAACAGGACGAGCGCTGCGACCACCCAGCCGTCGCCGTACCCGTACCGAGCCTCGTGCACGAGCCAGAGGCCGAACACGAACGCCAGCAGCGCCCCGACCCCGATCGAGACCACGGCCACCCGGATCAGCCCGAAGAGGAGCACGATGTCGCTCGGCTTGTCGCGCCCGAGCGCCGCGAGGTTCAGCGACGCCGCGAAGGCGCCCCCGCCGAGCAGCAGGAAGGCGCCCGTGACGTGAAACACCAGCAGCCACTGGTAGGTGCTCACGGGCCCCACCCTACAATCGCCGCGTGGACGAGACGGCCCGTCACCTGCGCCTCCTGACGGAGACGATCGCCGCCGTCAACTCGTCGCTCGATCTCGAGGAAGTGCTGTCGCTCGTCGCGCGCGAGGTCGCGGACGCGCTCGGCGCCGACGCGTGCTTCGTCTACCTCTACGACGAGCAGGCCGGCGAGCTGATCCTGCGCGCGACCTTCGGCACGCGGGTCGAGGAGATGACCGGCCGTCCGCGGATGCGGCCCGGCGAGGGGATCACCGGCACGGCGGCCGCATCGCGCGAGCCGGTGATGATCGCTGCGCAGGCGCATCTCGACGAGCGCTTCAAGGCGTTCCCGAACCTGCCGGAGGACGAGTACGAGTCGATCCTGGCCGTACCGATCCTGGCGCGCGAGAAGCTCGAGGGCGCGCTCAACGTGCGCACCCGCGAGCCGCGCGCGTTCTCGGCGGCCGAGGTCGACCTGCTGGTGGCGATCGCCGCACAGGTCGCGCAGACGATCGAGCACGCGAAGCTCTACGCGCAGGCGCAGCGGCGGGTGGTCGAGCTGGAGGCGCTCGCGCGCATCTCGGAGGCGGTGTCGGAGTCGCTCTACCTGGAGGAGTCGCTCGAGGGCATCGTCGAGGCGACGGTCGACGCGCTGGGCGCGACCGGCGCGGCGATCGTGCTCGAGGACGGCGAGGTCGTGTGGCCGGAGGGGCGCGCCGGCAAGCACGCGGTGCGGGTGCCGCTGCGCTGGAAGGGGCGCCAGGTCGGCGAGCTCGTCTGCGACCGCGACACGTCGTTCACGGCGGACGACCGAGCGCTCCTCGGCTCGATCGCGAGCCACGCGGCGGTGGCGCTCGAGCACGGGCGCGCCGTCATGCGCGGCGTGCTCGCCCAGGAGATCCATCACCGCGTCAAGAACAACCTGCAGACGGTGGCGTCGCTGCTCCGGTTGCAGGCTCGAGCCGACGACGTCGACGCGCACAAGGCGCTCGAGGATTCGGTCAACCGGATCCTCGCGATCGCGGCCGTCCACGAGGTGCTGACCGAGCGGCGTGACGACGACGTCGCGCTGGACGAGCTGCTCGACCGGCTGCGGGCGATGCTCGTCCAGGGGCTCGGTGCCTCGAAGTCGGTCGAGTCGTCGCTGGAGCCGGTGGCGCTGGCCGGCAATCGGGCGACCGCCCTCGCGCTGGTGTTCTCGGAGCTGCTGCAGAACGCGCTCGAGCACGGCGGGAACGTGGTTCGCGTCGAGCTCGCGCGGCACGACGGCCAGGTCGTGCTCGCCATAGCAGACGACGGCGCCGGAGTGGACGGCGAGCCGGTCTCCGGAACCGGTCTCTCGATCGTGCGGGCGCTCGTCCGCGACGAGCTCGGCGGGACGCTCGCGCTGGAGTCGAACGGGGGCCTCCGCGCGGAGGTCGTCTTCCCGGCGTGAGCACTGCTGTGGACGACCTTTCGCACATGCGGCACGCCCGCGTCACAGACACGTGACAGCTTCGGCGGTACGCTCGCAGCGGGCGGCGGGTGGACCTCTCATCCCCACCCGGGGTGGGGACGCGCGCGCGTGAACATCTAGCGCGCGGCGCGAAGGGCTAGCGGCGTTCGAAAACGGCGACGCGCCAGATCCGGCCCGAGGGCTCGTGCAGCACCGTGGTGAGCCCTGCGCGCTCGGCCGCCCCCTCCACCGTCGACGGCGGATGGATGTACGTCTCGACGCCGCCGACGAGCCGGAAGAAGACGTTCCCGGCGCGCGAGCCCCAGCGCAACCACCACGTGTCCCTCGGGAAGCTGAGCGCCAGCAGCCTGCGCGCACGCGTCGCCGCCGCGCCGACCAGCCGCTCCGGGTCCGGATAGCAGCACACGACGCGGTGCATCACGACGACCTCGGCCTCGTCCACGAGCGACGCCTGCTCGACGAAGTCGCCGTGCCGCCGTTCGATCCGCCCGGCGGCGCCTGCCTCTCCTGCCAACGCAGCCGCAGCGTCGTCGTAGCCGTGCGACAGCTCGACGATCGTCGCCCGCTCCGCGCCGCGCTTCAACAGCTCGAGGTCGATTGCGCCCACGCCGCCGCCCGGCTCGAGCACGGTCGTCCCCTCGACGCCGCGAGCTTCGAGCTCGTCGACGAGCCGCTGCGCCGTCCCGTCGAGCCCGCGCCGCCGGTAGCGCCTGGCGTCCCGCCGCGCGACGCGCGCGCCGAAGAGGCGCTCGTACCCTCGCGCACAGCACGCGCTCACCCCCCGAGTGTACGACGCCGAGGCCGCGCTTAGACTCGCCGCATCCGCATCCTCGTAGCCGAAGACGAGACGATCATCCGCCTCGACCTGCGCGAGCTGCTCGAGCGCGCGGGCTTCGAGGTGTGCGCCGAGGCGAAAGACGGGCTCGAGGCGGTCGAGCTGGCCCGCGCCGCGCAGCCCGACCTCGCCGTGCTCGACGTGAAGATGCCGCGCCTCGACGGGATCGAGGCCGCGCGCCGGATCCTCGACGAGCGGCCGATCCCGATCGTGATGCTGACGGCGTACGGCCAGGACGAGCTCGTCGCTCGCGCGGCCGAGGCCGGAGTCTTCGGCTACCTCGTCAAGCCGTTCCGCGAGCAGGACCTGCTGCCGGCGATCCGCACCGCGCGCGCTCGCCACGATGAGCTGGCCGCGTTGCGCGAGCAGGCCGACTCGCTCGCCGAGGCGCTGGCGGCGCGCAAGGTGATCGAGCGCGCGAAGGGCCTGCTGATGGAGCGCGAGGGCCTGACGGAGCAGGAGGCGTTCGCGCGCCTGCGCAAGGCGAGCCAGGTCTCCGGCCGCCCGCTGAACGTGGTGGCGGAGGCGGTCGTCGCCACCTTCGAGAAGCTGGACTGACCGAATCGGCAGAATGCGGGGGTGGGTCTGCTCGCTTCACCTCGCCGCCGGCGGCGGCTGCTTCGGCTCGGGATCGTCGTCGGCATCGCCGCGCCGCTGATCTTCCTGGGCGTGCACTTCTCGCAGCCGGGGAACCCGGAGAACGCGACGGGGCCGAACATCAACGTCCCCGGGTACAGCCAGCCGAAGAACGCTCCCTTCACGGCGCAGCGTCGGCGCGAGATCGCGCCCGTGCTGCGGCAGTTCATCCTGACCGCGGTCGACCGGCAGGACGTCGGGCGCTCGTGGGACATCTCGGCGCCGAGCCTGCGCGAGGGCTTCACGCGCAGGCAGTGGCGAAGCGGCGACCTGCCGGTCGTGCCGTACCCGGCGCAGGATCGCGGCCTCGGCCAGGGCTACGTCGAGTACTCGTACACCGACGCGGTCGGGATGGAGGTCTACCTGTTCCCGAAGCCCGGCTCCGGCTACTCCCAGCTGACCGCCGACGTCGAGCTCGTCAAGGGCAAGGACGGCAAGTGGCTCGTCGACTACTGGATGCCGAAGAAGTTCCACGGCCCGCCTGCGCTCTCCGCGAGCGCCAAGGCCAAGCGCACGGCGCAGGCCGCGAAGGCCCAGGCGGCCGCGAAGCGCTCGCGGAAGGCGACGCGCCAACAGGCCAAGGCGAAGGCCGCGGCCGCGCCGAAGCCGCAGTCGGACGCGACCTTCACTCAGTCCCGGCAGAGCAGGCTCTGGTGGCTCGTGCCGATCGGCGTCATCGCCGCGTTCCTGCTGATCCCGCTCGGGCTGGCCGGGCGGGGCTGGTACCGCAACCGGCGCGAGGCGCGCCGCTACGCGGCACGAACCTAGGCCTGCGCCTCCTCGAAGAGCCGCTCCCAGCGCGAGATCAGGCCCTGTAGCTCCTCGCGCGCCCGGCGGTGCGCCGCCAGCGCGTCGACGTCGCTCCAGTCCTCGGCGAGGCGCCGCTCGAGCTCGGCGAGGGCCTGCTCCTGCTGCGAGATCCGGCCTTCGAGCTGCTCGAGCTCGCTCGGGCGAGGCGGCCGCTCGCGCCTCGGCTTCTCCTTGCGCGGCCGCTCCGCGGGCTCGCGCTCCTGCACGGGCTCCTCGCGGCGCTTCGCGTACTCGGCCCAGCCGCCGTCGAACGACTCCAGCGTCTCGTGCTCGATCGCGAGCAGCCGCTGGGCCACCGCGTCCAGCAGCGCGCGGTCGTGCGAGACGAGCAGCACCGTTCCCGGGAAGGCGTCGAGCGCGACCTCCAGCGCCTCGCGGCTCTCGAGGTCGAGGTGGTTCGTCGGCTCGTCCAGCACGAGCAGGTTCGCCCCGGAGGCGACGACGAGCGCGAGCGCGAGCCGCCGCCGCTCCCCCCCGGAGAGCGCGGTCACCGGCTTCTCGTGCGCCTCCCAGCCGGAGAAGAGGAACTGCCCGAGCAGGTTCTGCGCCTGCGGGCGCGGGAGGCCCGTCGCGCGCTGCGCGCAGTCGAGCACGCTCCCGCGCTCGTCGAGCTCGACCTCGTGCTGCGAGAAGTACGCGGGCACGACGCCGTGGCCGAGCCGGACACGGCCGGCGGTCTGCTCGCGCCGGCCGAGCACCGTCTCCAGCAGCGTCGTCTTGCCGGAGCCGTTCGGCCCGACGAGGCCGACGTGCTCGCCG
The DNA here is from genome assembly GCA_035688325.1 of Gaiellaceae bacterium. GTDB lineage: Bacteria > Actinomycetota > Thermoleophilia > Gaiellales > Gaiellaceae > AC-32. The sequence continues at coordinate 5,171 of DASSMZ010000228.1, read as the reverse complement.
CGCTCGAGCACGAACGACGCGCCGTGCAGCAGTGGCTTGTCGCCGGCAGACACGTCGAGGCCCTCCGCCTCGACCACGGTCCGGCCGCTGCGGGCCGGCTTGAGGAAGTCGAAGCCGAGCGAGCGGCTCCTGCGCGTGAGCAGCTCGTACTCGCCGCGGGCGGCGCCGCGCTCGGCCTCGAGCCGCTTGATCTGCGTCAGCTTGGCCTGCGCCTGCTTGGCCTTGTTCTTCTTGTAGCGGAACCGCTCGACGAAGCGCTCGAGCCGCGTGATGTCGGTACCGACGCGCTGGGCGGTCTTCGCCGCGTGCTGCGCGCGCGATGCCTTCTCGATCCGCCATACGTGCCACGGCCCGGGGAAGAAGAGCGAGCGGCCGCCCTCGAGCTCGAGCACGCCCGTCGTCACCGCCTCGAGGAACCAGCGGTCGTGCGCGACGAGGATCACCGCGGCGTCGAGCGACTGCAGCTCCTGTTCGAGCCATTCGAGGTTCTCGACGTCGAGGTGGTTCGTCGGCTCGTCCAGCAGCAGCTGGTCGGGATCGCCCGCGAGCGCGCGGGCGAGCGTAGCGCGCGTGATCTCGCCGCCGGAGAACGTCTCGAGCGGGCGGTCGAGGTCGTGCTCGGCGAAGCCGAGGCCGCGCAGCACGGCGGCGGCGCGGTCGCGCCAGGTGTAGCCGCCGGCGTGCTCGAGCCGCGCCTGCGCGTCTGCGTAGCGCGCAAGCGTTGCCTGCGAGGCGTCGCCGCCCGCCATCGCCTGCTCGAGCCGGCGCAGCTCCTCCTCGGTCTCGACGAGGTCGCGCGCACCCGTGAGCGCGTACTCGCGCAGGGTGAGGCCGCGGTCGAGCGGCGGCCGCTGGTCGTGCAGTGCGATGCGAGTGCCCTTCGCGAAGGCGAGCTCGCCGCCGTGGATCTCGCTCTCGCCGACGAGCATCCGCAGCAGCGTCGTCTTGCCCGCGCCGTTGGGGCCGGAGAGCGCGAGCCGCTGACGCCGGTCGGCGGTGAAGGACACGCCCTCGAAGAGGAGCGACCCGGCGAGCTCCTTGCGCAGGTTGGAGGCCGTCACGATCGGCATGCTCTAAGCGTATGCGGGTGCTCGCGCTGGACGTCGGCAGCTCCTCGACGCGCGCCGGCGCGTACGACGAGCGCGGGCGGCAGGCGGCCGAGCCCGCCCGCCGGTCGTATGCGTCGCGGCACGGGCAGCTCGACGCCGGCGCACTGCTGGACGCGGTGGAAGCGGTGCTCGCGGAGGCCGGTGACGCGGACGCGCGCGGGATCTCGTGCTTCTGGCACAGCCTGCTGCTGCTCGACGAGCACGAGCGGCCGCTGACGCCGGTGCTGCTCTGGCAGGACCGCCGCGCGGCGTCGCAGGCCGAGGCGCTCGCCGAACGGCTGGACGCGCGCGAGGTGCAGGCGCGTACCGGCTGCACGTTCCACCCCAGCTTCTGGCCGGCCAAGCTCGCGTGGCTGCGAGCGGAGGGCGCGCTGGAGAAGGCGCGGCGGGCGGTCTCGTTCGCGGACTACCTCTTCCTGCGCCTGACGGGCGAGCTGCGCACGTCGCTGTCCTCGGCGTCGGGCTCGGGGCTCGTGAATCTCCGTGCGCGGGCCTGGGACGCCGAGCTGCTGGACGAGCTCGGCGTCGACGAGGCGCTGCTCCCGCCGATCTCGGACGAGCCCGTCGGGACGACCTACCCGCCGCTCGGCGACGGCGCGTGCTCAAACCTCGGCGCCGGCTGCGTCACGCCCGACCGCGCCGCGCTGAACATCGGCACCTCGGGCGCCCTCCGCGTCGTGCGAGCGGGCGAGCCCGAGCCGCAGCCCGGTCTGTTCAGCTACTTCCTCGACGAGCGGCGCGTCGTCGAGGGTGGAGCCGTCTCCGACGGCGGCAACCTCTATGCCTGGGCGCAGCGGACGCTGCGGCTGGAGACCGTCGAATCTCGCGAGCCGGACGGCCACGGCCTCACCTTCCTGCCGCTGCTCGGCGGTGAGCGCAGCCTCGGCTGGAACCCGCGCGCGAGCGGCGCGGTCGTCGGCCTGACGTTCGACACCGACGCGTCCGACCTGCTGCAGGCGGGGTTCGAAGGCGTCGCCTACCGGATCGCCGAGATCGCCGAGCGACTGCCGGCGCTGCGAGAGGTGGTCGCGACTGGCCACGCGCTGCTCCAGAGCGAGTGGTGGATGCAGCTCTTCGCCGACGCGCTCGGGCGACCGGTCGTCGCCTCCGAGGCGGCCGAAGGCTCCGCGCGCGGCGCCGCCTGCTACGTGCTCGAGCGCCTCGGGCTCGAGCCGGACCCGGCGCCGCTCGGCCGCAGGCACGAGCCCGACCCGGAGCGCGGCAAGGTCTACGCCGCCGCGCGCGAGCGGCAGCGAGAGCTCTACCGGCGGCTCTTCTAGCTCGGGACGCGGGTGCCGACGAGCGCCCGCGCGGCCTCGGCGATGTGTGCGGCGTCGATCCCGGCGGCCGCCAGCAGCTCGGCGGGCTTGCCGGAGCCGGGCAGCTCGCGAACGGCGAGCCGCACGAGCCGCGCCGGCTGCTCGGTGTCGGCGAGCACCTCGAGCACCGCGTCGCCGATCCCGCCCTCCGGCCAGTGGTCCTCGACCGTCAGGATCCGCCCCGTCTCCTCGGCCGCGGCGCGCAGCGTCTCCGCGTCGACCGGCTTGACCGAGTAGAGGTCGATCACGCGCGCGTCGACGCCCTCTGCGCTCAGCCGGTCGGCCGCCTGCAGCGCCTCGTGCAGCGTGATCCCGGCGGCGACGATGGTGACGTCGCTGCCGTCGCGGACGACGCGCGACTCGCCGATGGGGAACTCCTCGCCCTCGCCGTAGACGACGGGCGTCGTCGCACGCGTCGTGCGCATGAAGACGATCCCCTCCCGGTCGGCCATCTCGGCGACGAGCCTCGCCGTCTGGTTGGCGTCGCACGGGTAGAGGACGGTCGAGCCGTGGACGGCTCGCATCATCGCGAGATCCTCGAGCGCCATCTGCGACGGGCCGTCCTCGCCGATCGAGACGCCCGCGTGGGAGCCGCACAGGCGGATGTCGGCCTGCGAGATCGCGGCCATCCGGATGAAGTCGTAGGCGCGCGAGAGGAACGCCGCGAAGGTGGACGCGAACGGAACCCAGTTGCGCACCTGCAGGCCGACCGCGGCCGCGACCATCTGCTGCTCGGCGATGTACATCTCGAAGTACCGGTCGGGGTGCGCGTCGCGGAAGAGCTCGGCGTAGGTCGAGTTCGAGACCTCGCCGTCGAGCGCGACCACGTCGCCGCGCGCCGCGCCGAGCGCCGCCAGCGCGTCGCCGTAGGCGCGCCGCGTCGCCACCTCCTCCCCGACGTCCCACGTCGGCAGCTCGAGCAAGCCCGTCGTCTCGAAGCGGTGCGGCTCGGCCGTGTCCGGCTTCGCCACCTGAATCGTGATGTTGCGCTGGCCGCCGAGCTCGGCGATCGCCTCCTCCGGGTTGTCGAGCGCCTTGCCGTGCCAGCCTTCCTTGTCCTCGACCGCCTTCACGCCCTTGCCCTTGTGCGTGTGCGCGATGATCGCGGTCGGCTGGTTCTGCTGCGCAGCGGCGTCGCCCAGAGCCCGGTCGATCTCCTCGAAGTCGTGCCCGTCGATCTCGATCGCGTGCCAGCCGAAGGCCCGCGCTCGGTTCGCATAGGAGTCGAGGTCCCAGCCGTGCATCGTCTCGCCGCGCTGGCCGAGCTTGTTCACGTCGAAGATCGCGACCAGGTTGTCGAGCCCGTAGAAGGCCGCGTGCTCGAACGCCTCCCAAACAGAGCCCTCGGCGACCTCGCTGTCACCGTGGAGCACCCAGACCCGGTACGGGAGCCGGTCGAGCTTCTTGCCGGCGAGCGCGATGCCGACGCCGTACGGCAGGCCCTGGCCGAGCGAGCCCGTCGCCACGTCGACCCACGGGATCGCCGGCGTCGGGTGGCCCTGCAGGCGCGAGCCGAAGACGCGGAACGTCAGCAGCTCCTCGTCGGTGATCGCGCCGGCCGCCTTGTACATGGAGTACAGGAGCGGCGAGGCGTGGCCCTTCGAGAAGACCAGGTGGTCGTTGTTCGGGTTGTCCGGGTCGTCGAAGTCGTAGTGGAGGTACTTCGACATCAGCACAGCCATCAGGTCGGCGGCGGACATCGACGAGGTCGGATGGCCGGACTTGGTGACGGCCGCGGCGCGGATCGAGTCCACGCGCAGCTGCTGTCCCAGCTCACGCCAGAGCTCAGGCCCTTCCATCGGGGTAACGTAACGGTCCTATGCGTGTCGCGGTCGCGTTCGACCATCGCGGCGTCAAGCTGCGCGAGCGGTTGCTGGAGGAGCTGGCCGCGCTCGGGCACGAGGCGGTCGACCTGGGCACCGACAGGACCGCGCCGCGGATCGACTACCCGGACAAGGCGCGGGAGGTCGGCGAGGCGATCCGCGGCGGCGAGGCCGAGCGCGCGCTGCTCGTGTGCGGCTCCGGCGTCGGCGCCTCGGTCGCCGTGAACAAGCTGCCGGGCGTCCGCGGCGCGATCTGCCACGACGTTTACTCGGCGCACCAGGGCGTAGAGCACGACGACATGAACGTGCTCTGCCTCGGCTCCGAGGTCGTGGGGGAAGAACTGGCGGCGGAGCTGACACGAACGTTCCTGGGCGCGCGCTTCGACGGGGGCGAGCGCTACGTCAGGAGGCTTGAGAAGATCGAGGAGATGGAAAGGGAGTTCACCTATGGCTAAGTCGAGGCTTCACGAGCTGAGCGAGCTCGGCCAGAGCGTCTGGATCGACTTCCTCTCGCGGCAGATGCTGCAGAGCGGGAAGCTCGCGCGGATGCTGGAGGAAGACGCCGTCGTCGGCGTGACGTCGAACCCGACGATCTTCCAGAAGGCGATCTCGGAGGGAGACGCCTACGACGAGCAGCTGCGTGAGGTCCTCGCGGAGGAGGACGACGCCAAGGAGGTCTTCCTCAAGCTCGCCGTCCAGGACGTGCGGAACGCGTGCGACCTGCTGCGGCAGGTGTGGGACGGCGGCAGGGGCCAGGACGGCTGGGTCTCGATCGAGGTCGACCCGAACCTCGCCTACGACACCGAGGCGACGATCGCGGAGGCGCAGCGCCTGCACGAGCTCGTCGACCGGCCGAACTGCTTCGTGAAGATCCCGGCGACGGAGGCCGGGCTGCCGGCGATCGAGGAGATGATCGCGCG
>DASSMZ010000227.1:0-4205 GCA_035688325.1 Gaiellaceae bacterium | reverse complement strand
AGTGTAGAAACGACCGACGAGGCCGCTTCCTTCCGCGTTTCGTAGCATCCGCGGGCGTGCTCGACCCGAAGGTCTTCAAGGCGTACGACGTTCGCGGCATCTACCCGTCCGAGCTCGACGAGGCGGGCGCCGAGGCGATCGGTCGGGCCTTCGTCGAGGTCTTCGAGCCTGCGCGAATCGCCGTCGGGCACGACATGCGCGTCTCGTCGCCCGCGATGACCGCGGCGGTCGTGCGCGGTGCCGCCCGGGCCGGCGCCGACGTGCTCGAGCTCGGGCAGGTGGGAACGGAGATGGTCTACTTCGCCGTCGGCGAGCTGGGGCTCGACGGCGGCATCGCCGTCACCGCCTCGCACAACCCGAAGGAGTACACGGGGCTGAAGATCGTCCGGTCGGGTGCGCTGCCCGTCGGCGGCGACTCCGGCCTCGGCGAGATCCGCGACCTGGCTGCGTCCGAGACGGCCACGCCCGGAAGCGGGCCCCCGGGAGCTGTCTCGCGCCACGACATCTGGGGTGCGTACGTCGACCGCGTACTCTCGTTCGTCGACCCGTCCGCGATCGCGCCGCTGAAGGTCGTGCTCGACGCGGCCAACGGCATGGCCGGCGCGATGCTCCCGCCGGTGCTCGAGCGCCTGCCGCAGCTCGAGACCGTCCGCTGCTTCTTCGAGCCCGACGGCACCTTTCCGAACCACGAGCCGAACCCGCTCCTACCCGAGAACCGCGAGTTCATCGTGCGCAAGACGCTCGAGGAGGAAGCCGACTTCGGCGTCGCCTTCGACGGCGACGCCGACCGCTGCTTCTTCGTCGACGACTCGGGCGAGTTCGTGCCCGGCGACTTCGCGACCGCGCTCTTCGCCGAGTCGGTGCTCGAGCAGGAGCCGGGCGCGAAGATCATCTACGACGTCCGGGCGAGCTGGGCCGTCCCCGAGACGATCGAGCGCGCCGGCGGCGTGCCGCTCGTCAACCGCGTCGGCCACGCGTTCATCAAGCAGCGGATGCGCGAGGAGCAGGCGACCTTCGGCGGCGAGGTCTCCGGGCACTACTACTTCCGCCAGTTCACGCAAGCCGATTCCGGCGTCGTCCCGTTCCTGCTGATGCTCGGCCTCCTCTCGCGCAAGGGGCGGACGCTGTCGGAGACGCTGCGGCCGTTCCGCGGCCGCTACTTCATCACCGGCGAGCTGAACACGCCCGTCGCCGACGTCGACGCCAAGCTGGGCGAGCTCGAGGAGCGGTTCGGCGCCGAGGGCCGGGTCGGCCACCTCGACGGCCTCTCCGTCGACGCCGACGACTGGCACATGAACGTCCGCCCGTCGAACACGGAGCCGCTGCTGCGACTGAACCTCGAGGCGCGCACGCCGGAGCTGATGGCGCGCAAGCGCGACGAGGTGCTCGGCGTCATCCGCGCCGAGCCTTGATCTGGTGAGGCGAACGGCTACGCTGCCGGCGAGCGTGTCCGTCGATCATTCATCCGGCATCGAGATCCGCCACCTGGCCGCGCTCGCGGCGGTCGCGGAGGAGGGGTCGTTCCGGCGCGCGGCGGCTCGCCTCGGCTACGTCCAGTCGGCGATCTCGGAGCAGATCGCGGCGCTCGAGCGGATCGTCGGCCAGCAGCTCGTCGTGCGCTCCCGCGGCACGACGCCGGTCGAGCTCACGGAGGCCGGCCACGTGCTGCTCGGCCACGGCAAGGCGATCGTCGCGCGGCTGAAGGCGGCGGAGGCCGACCTCGGCGCGCTCGTCGACGGATCCGCCGGCTCGCTGCGGCTCGGCATCTACCAGAGCGTCGGCGCGCGCATCATCCCGCGCCTGCTGCCGCGTTTCGCGCGCGACTGGCCGGAGGTGAAGGTGCTCCCGCGCGAGGCGCCGACCGACGCCGGCCTGTTCGAGCTCGTGGAGGCGGGGGAGCTCGAGCTGAGCTTCGCGGACTTCCCGCTCCACGACGGGCCGTTCGACTCGGTCGAGCTGATGGACGACCCGTACGTGCTGCTGACGCAGGCCGACTCGCCGCTCGCCGGCGCCCGCGCTGCCGGGCTCGACGAGATCGCCGAGCTGCCGCTCATCGGCCACTGGACGTGCCGTGTCCTCCCCCGCGTCGAGGCCGAGCTTCGCGCGCAGGGCGTCGAGCCGAACTTCGTCTTCCGCTCCGACATCGTGGCGACCGTCCAGGCGCTCGTCGGGGCCGGCGTCGGCAGCGCGATCATCCCGCGCCTCGCGATCGACGAGAGCGACCCGCGCACGGCCGTCGTCGAGCTCGCCGCGGACGTGCCCGTGCAGCCGCGCCTGATCGGCATGTTCTGGCACCGCGACCGCTACCGCTCGCCGGCGGCGCTCGGGTTCGTCGAGGCGGCGTGCGAGATCTGCGCGCAGCTGATGGCCGAGCGGGACGGTCGCGTGAGCCCTCTTCGGCGGAGCCGATCGGCATGATCGGGAACGTGCGTCATGGCTGATCGGCCTCGGCGCTACCGTCTGCACATGAGGCTCCTCGGGGCAGCCGCCCTCGCACTCGTCTTCGCCGGCGCCGCGGGCGCCACGCCGATCCACCACCTGACGAAGGCCGACCGAGTCGCGATCGACAAGACCGTCGACATGGTCGTCAACTACGGCGCCAAGCGCGTCGACGTCGGGCGCTCCTACGACTGGGTCACGCCCGACATGAAGGCCGGGATGACGCGCAAGCAGTGGAAGACCGGCGACATCCCGATCTACCCGTTCCCGGCCAAGGGCCGCACGTTCCACTACTGGTCGCTGAAGTGGATCAGCGACGGCACGGTCGGGATCGAGCTCCTGCTGATGCCGACGGCGAAGAACAAGTTCGACGTCGGCCCGATCATCTTCGACCTCTACCTCAGGCCCTCGGGCAAGCGCTGGCTGCTGGACGGGTTCATGCCGATGGCGACGCTCGCGCCGGTGAACGCGAAGAAGACGAAGGTCCGCTCGGTGCGGGACTTCTCGCCGCAGGCGGCGATGGTGGGCTCGGAGCGGCCGCACGGGAAGATCAACGCCCACTGGCTCTGGTTCCCGTTCGTCGCGCTCGGCGGCGCGCTGCTTGCGTTCGCTGCGGTCGCCGTCGTGAAGTCGCGGCGCGGGCGGCGGTTCATGCCGCGCGGGCGCCAGGCGCTCCCGCCGCTGCCGCCGAGGTTCTCCGGCGGCCCGCGCGCGTAGCATCCCTTCATGCCGCTGGAGCTGGGCCGGGTCACCGGCCGCAAGCCGCCGTTCAAGTACTCCTCGCTGACGCGGGTCGGCTTCTCCGACACCGACGCGCAGGGGATCGTCTACTACGGCCGCTACCTGCCGTACTTCGACAGCGCCCGCGTCGAGTACCACCGCCACCTCGAGCTGCTCGAGACGCGGCCGACCGACTACGAGTTCGTGATGCGGGCGAATGCGATCGAGTACCACGCCCCGGCGCGGTTCGACGACCTGATCGAGGTGTTCATCCGCGTCTCGCGGATCGGCCGGACGAGTGTCGGCTACGAGTGCGCCGCGTATCGCGTCGACGACGACGCGCTGATGGTGACGGCGCAGCAGACGCTCGTCCTGGTCGACCTCGGCGAGCGCCGCGCCCGTCCGATCCCGGACTCGTACCGCGAGCGCGTCGGCGCCTTCGAGGGCGAGGACGTGGCGCAGTGAGCCTGGCCGACGTCGAGCGGGCCCTGGGCCGCGGCGGCTCGGACGAGGAGGTGCTGCAGAGCGCCGTCGACGCGCTGCAGCAGCAGGTCGAGCACTACTCGTGGGTCGGCATCTACCTCGTGGACGGCGACGAGCTCGTCCTCGGGCCGTGGCGCGGCCCGCAGGCGACGGAGCACGAGCGGATCCCGGTCGGCCAGGGCGTCTGCGGCGCCGCCGCGGCCAGCGGCGAGACGGAGATCGTCGACGACGTCGACGCCGACCCGCGCTACCTCGCGTGCTTCCCCTCGACCCGCTCGGAGATCGTCGTGCCGATCTTCCACGAGGGCCGTGTCGTCGGCGAGATCGACATCGACTCCGATCGGCCGGCGGCATTCGGCGAGGCCGACCGTGCGACGCTCGAGCGGATCGCGCTGCGGATCGGCTCGTATTGCGCCGGCCACGGCAGGGTCTAATATCCCGCCGGTGTCGCCCCTCTCCTACCTCGACGCCGGCTCCGGGAGCATGCTGCTCCAGATCGTTCTCGGCGGGGTCGCGGCGATCGGGGTGACGGCGAAGATGACCTGGCGCCGAGTGCTGCGTAC
>DASSMZ010000212.1:0-3996 GCA_035688325.1 Gaiellaceae bacterium | reverse complement strand
CTACGCCGTCTACAGCTTCGCCTCGCAGTACACCGACACCGGCCAGATCGGGATCTACATCGGGACGCGCGAGGACAACGTCTCGGCCTGCCTCGAGATCGCGAGCGAGCAGATCGGCGACATCGCCGGCGGCAACGTGCGGCCGGAGGAGCTCGAGCGTGCCAAGCAGAACCTGAAGGGGCGGATCCTGCTCTCGATGGAGGCGACCTCGAACCGGATGAGCCGCCTCGGCAAGTCGCTGATCACCGACACCGAGCTGCTCTCGATCGAGCGGATCATGGCCGAGATCGATGCTGTCGAGCCCGACGCGCTGGCCGACCTCGCCGAGGTGTTGCTGGCGTCCGAGAAGCTGTCGGCGGCCGGGATCGGCCCGAGCGAGGAGCGGTTCCTGGCGGCGGTCGAGCACGTGAACCCGGGCCTCGCGCGCGCGGCGTGAAGGTCGCGCTCTTCGGGCGCGGGGGCAGGGTCGGCTCGGTGCTGGCGCCGGCGCTCGAGCGGGCCGGGCACACGCTCGTCGAGGTCACCGAGGCCGACGCGATGGTCGACTTCACGGCGCCCGATGTCGTCGGTGCCAACGTGGAGGCCGCGCTCGACGCGGGCGTGCCGTGCGTCGTCGGCACGAGCGGCTGGGATCCGCACGCAGCCGGCGAGGTCGCCGCGGGGCGCGGACTGGCGCTCCTGGTCGTGCCGAACTTCGCCCTCGGCGCGGTCGTGATGATGCGTCTGGCCGCCGAGGCCGTGCGTTATCTGCCGCGGGCCGAGATCGTCGAGCTACACGGGGAGGCGAAGCAGGACGCGCCGTCGGGCACGGCGCGCGCGACGGCCGAGCTGCTCGGCGGCGAGGTGCCCGTCCACTCGGTGCGCCTGCCGGGGCTGGTCGCGCACCAGGAGGTGCTCTTCGGCGGGGAAGGACAGCTGCTGACGATCCGCCACGACGCGTACTCGCGAGACGCGTACGTGCCGGGGGTGCTGCTGGCGCTGGAGCGGCTCGGCACGCTCCCGCCGGGCCTGACGGTCGGCCTCGACGCGTTGCTCGACTGAGCGGCCGGCGCGAACTCTCACGCGATTCTTAGGCCGCCTGGCCGAAGCTTTACCTCGGCTTGGGCAGCGCTTGGGAGGCGACCGAGTACAAGTGGAGACATGAGTTCCCGACCGGCGTACGAGTGGACGAAAGGAGGAATTCCGGTGCCCAAGAAGTCGAAGAAGGACGACCGCTGGGAGAAGAGCAAGAAGGAGAAGCGCGATCACTGAGTCGCAGGAGACCCGACGCGCCCGCCGCCGACCCGACCGGGGCGGGCGCGTCGACGAGCGCGCTCGGGCAGCCGAGGGAGGACGGGCATGAGCGTGTCGCCGGCCCCGGTCGCCTGGCGGCGGGTCCTCTCGCTCCTGCGGCCGCTCCGTGCGGGCCTGGGCGCAATGGTGGGGCTGAGTGTGCTCGGCTCGCTCGCAGGGCTGGTGCCACCGGTCGCGGTCGGCTTCCTGATCAACGACCTGGTCGAGCGAAAGGGCGTCCGTCCCGAGGACGCGCTCTGGGCCGGGTTGCTGGGCGCCGCGATCGTCGTCGAGGCGATCGCCTACGTCGCCTCCGACGGGCTCTACGCGCGGAACGCCGGTCGGCTCTACCGGAATCTGCGCCTGGGCATGTTCGACGGCGTCAAGCGGCGGCCCGTCCTCGCCCCGGAGGCAGTCGAAGGGCTGCCTGCGCGCTTCGTCTCCGACGCCGAGACGTTCGAGCAGGTCACGGTGTACGCGCTCGATACCGGCTCGATGCTCGTCGTCGAGCTCGGTGTCGCGCTCGTGCTGCTCGGCGTGCTCGAGCCGTGGGCGATCGCCGTCGTCGTCCCGCTGCTCGCGGCCACGTGGCTCGTGACCCGGCGGATGCAGGAGCCGGCCGCCCGCGCGGGCCGGGCGCGGCAGGAAGCGCTCGAAGCGCTGACGCGAACGCTGGTGCGCGAGCTTCCGCGCCCTGGCGCGCGGGAGGGCCGGAGCCGGTTCGCCGCCGTCGCCGAGCGCCTTCTTCGTGCGGAGGTGCGGCTCGGCTGGGTGCGCGCCGCGAACCTGCACGGCTCGGGGGCGCTCGCGAAGCTCGGGCCGCTCGCGGTCGTCGTCGCGGCCGCCGTTGCCGGCGGCTACCGGGCGGGAACGCTGCTCACCCTCTACCTGCTGGCGGCCCGCGTCTTCTACGGCTTCGACGGGCTCGTCGACCTGAGCCTCGCGATGCAATCGGTCCGCGGAGCCGTCGCGCGCTGCCTCGAGCTCCTCGACCCGCCACCAGTCGGCCTGACCGCCTGAGGCCGACCCGGGGCGCGCGTAGAATGGCCGTGTGCTCGGCGAGGTGCTGACGGCCACCGTGACGCCGTTCGACGCGGACGGCAGCGTCGACTACGACCGCTACCGCGAGCTGTGCCGCTTCCTCGTCGACCACGGCTCCGACGGGGTTGTCGTCAACGGCACGACGGGCGAGGCGTCGACGCTCTCCGAGCAGGAACGCGTCGGGCTGATCGAGGCGGCGGTCGACGCGATCGGCGACCGGGCGACCGTGGTCGCCGGCACGGGCACGAACTCGACGGCGCACTCGATCCACCTGACCGAGCAGGCGCACGAAGCCGGCGCGCACGCCGTGCTCGTCGTCACGCCCTACTACAACAAGCCGCCGCAGCGCGGGATCGTCGAGCACTTCAAGGCGGTCGCCGCCGCCACCGACCGGCCGGTCGTCGCATACAACATCCCCGGCCGCTGCGTGATCAACATCGCGCCGGAGACGATGGCCGAGCTCGCGGAGATCGACAACGTCGCCGCCGTCAAGCAGTCGAACGCCGACCTCGAGCAGGCGCGGCGCATCGTCGAGCTCGGGCTCGACCTGTACGCCGGCGACGACAACCTCGTGCTCCCGTTCGTCGAGCTCGGCGGCAAGGGCGGCGTCTGTGTGCACACGCACGTCGTCGGGCCGCAGGTGAAGGAGCTGATCCGGCTCGTCCGCGATGGCGACCTCGACGCGGCGCGCCGGCTGGACGAGGAGCTGGCCCCGGCGTACGAGCTGATCGGCGTCGTCACCGGGCCGATCCAGATCAAGGCGGCGCTGCGCCTGATCGGCCGGGACGTCGGCGGCGTGCGGCTGCCGCTCGTCGAGGCGAGCGACGACGAGGTCGCGCAGATCCGTGGTTGCCTCGAGCGGCTGAAGCTGCTGCAGCCGGCCGGCGTCTAGGAGCCGCTCAGGTCGCGCGCGTCGCGGCCATGATCCAGTTCGTGTCCCACGTCTCGCCGCCGTCGAAGGAGAACGCCTGCTCCCAGGTCGCCGAGGTCTCGGTGATCCCTTTCCAGGTGTAGCGCACCTTCACCGCGACTCCCTCGACCACGTCCTCGCACTCGAAGCGGCCGATCCCGTCCTGGAACCGGCCGACGACGGGCGCGTCGAGGTGGCCGGCGCCGACGGTCGAGGCCCACCAGATCCGCCACAGCCCGGTGTCGGGGTCGAACAGGCGCAGCGAGAAGCCCTCGAAGCCGGGCCGCCCGGGGAAGGCGGGCGCCTTGAAGGTGTCGACGTTCCCGAGCCCTGCGACGATCGGCCTCGCCTCGGAGACGGACTCGAACTCGACCCACTCGGGGTCCCCCGCCACCAGCGGCTCGACCCGCTTGCGGTTCACCTGCCGCCAGGTGCCGAACCAGAAGTCGAAGTCGTGCCGGCCGTCGTCCGTGGTGAGTGCGCGTGCGAGCTGCTGTGCCATGAGCGCTCCTTTGCTCTGTCGGGACCGGGGCACGCTAGCGCGCCTTGCGGTCAGTTTTCGTCCGCGAGGGTGGTTCAATTGACGGAATGTCGCGCCCCGCCTCCCGGCTGCTCGCGTTCCTCGAGCTGCTGCAGCACCGCCCGGTGGTCGACGGTGCGGCGGCCGCGCAGGAGCTCGGCGTCAGCGAGCGCACGGTTCGTCGCTACGCGGTCGCGCTCCACGACCTCGGCATCCCGGTGGAAGGCCAGCCGGGCGTCGGCGGCGGCTACCG
>DASSMZ010000173.1:0-5195 GCA_035688325.1 Gaiellaceae bacterium | reverse complement strand
GCGGCTGTCGACCGACCCGCGCCGCCTCGAGCGGATCGTCGCCAACCTCGTCGACAACGCGCTCGGGCACGGGGCCTCCGAGGTCTCCGTCCGTCTGGCGCAGGACGACGGCGAGGCGGTCGTCGAGGTGGCGGACGACGGGCCCGGCATCGCGCCGGAGCACCTCCCGCACCTGTTCGAGCGCTTCTACAAGGCGGACGCGGCGCGCAGCGGCGAGGGCTCGGGCCTCGGCCTGGCGATCGCGCAGGAGAACGCTCGCCTGCTCGGCGGCGAGATCCGCGTCGTGAGCGAGCCCGGCGTCGGCAGCAGCTTCACGTTGCGTCTGCCTGTGGCGAAACCGTTACCCGACGGTGACGGGGGTGTTTCCTAGCCGGCGCACGCTGTGGACGCCATCGAGCAAGGAGGCGTCCAATGAAGCTCCTCACCCTCACACTCGCGGCGGCCCTCGCAGTCGTCGCCGGCGCATCGGCGCTCCAGGCTGCGAGCGAGTCGAGCCCCGCCCAGGGCCCGCTCTACGGCCACGTCGAGTCGATCACGCGCCAGGGCGACCGCTTCGTCATGCGCTTCGACCCGGCCTGGTGGCTCACCGGCCTGGCGGCGGAGCGAGCCTGCGGGTGCAAGCCCGTCGCGAACGACCACTACGTCGTCGACGAGAGCCACAAGCTGCTGACCTTCGCCGTCCGGCGCGACGCCCGGGCGACCGTGCTCGTCTCCGGGTCCCGGCACGTCTCGCCGGTCTCGATCTCCGTCGCCGAGCTCGCGCAGATCGTCGCGGGCAAGAACCCGAAGCACCGCCCGCTCCTCGGGCGGACCGCCGGCTACGGCTTCTGGATCCGCGTCGGAACGCAGTACCCGAACCCGGTCGTCTCGCTCGAGCAGCAGTACCAACCGTGACGAAACGGTTACACAATCGTCCCGTCCGCGGCTCATCATCAGTGGCGACGTGACGAAGCTGCTCGCAATCGCGGCGCTCGCGCTCGCCGGCGTCGCGCTCGCCGTCGCGGCCGCCGGCTGCGGCTCGCAGAAGGCGGTCTCGCTCGGGGAACCGACACTCTCGACGACGACCGCCAAGGAGCAGACGGGCAAGGTGCCCACGCTGCTCTCGCTGCAGGTCTGGTTCGCCCGCGACGACGGCCTCGTCGGCGTCCACCGGACGCACCCGCCGACCCGGCTCGTCGCGACGGCGGCCGTGAACGCGCTGCTCGCCGGGCCGACCCCCGACGAGCGCGTCACCGGCCTCGCGAGCGCGGTGCCGGCCGGAACGAGGTTGCTCGGGATCGCGATCCACGACGGCGTCGCGACCGTCGACCTCACCTCGGAGTTCCAGTCGGGCGCCGGGGCGCGCTCGATGCAGCTGCGGCTCGCGCAGGTCGTCTACACGCTGACGCAGTTCCCGACGGTGCAGAAGGTGCTCTTCCGCCTCGACGGCTCGCCCGTCGACGTCTTCTCGAGCGAGGGCATCGTGCTCGACCACCCGGTCGGGCGTGCCGACTACGTGGACCTCCTGCCGGCGATCTCCGTCGCGAAGCCCGCGAGCGGCGACCGCGTCACGAGCCCGGTCACGGTTGCGGGCACGGCGAACGTCTTCGAGGCGAACCTCACCGTCGAGGTGCACGACGCGCACGACCGCATCGTCGGCAAGACGTTCACGACGGCGAGCTGCGGCACCGGCTGCGCCGGCAGCTTCTCCGTGCCCGTGACCTACGAGGTCGGGAGCGCGCAGCCGGGGACGATCGTCGTCCACGACGACGACGCGGCCGGCACCGGCAAGCCGCCGCACGAGGTGCGGATCCCCGTCACGCTCGCTCCCTGAGCCAGCGTCCGAGCTCGTCGACCGCCTCGTCGAGCCGGGAGGTGTCGCCCCAGGCGCCGAGCAGCTCGAGCGTCCCGGTCGCGCGGTCGAAGCGCGGCTCCGCCCGTCCGGCGATGCGGTCGCCGACGAGCAGCGGCAGGACGTAGTAGCCGTACTCGCGCTTCGCCTTCGGGACGTACATCTCGAGGCGGAAGTGGAAGCCGAACAGCTCCTCGGCGCGCCTGCGGTCGTGGACGAGCCGGTCGAACGGCGAGAGCAGGACGGCGCGGTCGGGCACCGGCTCGTCGCTCACGTCGGGGTGCGCGACCCATTCGCCGCGCTCGCGCCAGACGCCGAGCCGCCGCCGCTTCCGGCGCTCGAGCTCGCGCTCGGCCTCGCGCCACGGCAGCGCCTCGGCGTCGCCGTAGACCCGCTCGCCCAGGTCCCAGAGCCGCAGCTTCCCGACGCGGCCGGCGACCGCGATCTCGCCGCGCCCGGCCATGATGTCGAGCATCAGCCGCGACTGCCGGCGCCCCCACCAGCGGTGGTCGTCGCCGGGCGTCATCAGCTCGTGCTCGAGGTCGCGCGAGAGCAGCGGCCCGTTCCGCTCGAGCTCCGCGAGCAGGTAGCGGCGGAAGCGGCGGTTGGTGTGCATGAAGTCGCGCAACCACTCGTCGCTCTTGAGCCCACGGCCGCGCCGGCGCCTCGCCATGCGCGCCCGCTGCAACGGCAGGTCCTCGACGGGGTAGATGAAGGCGTCGTACTCGAACAGCTTCCGCTCCTCCCACAGCAGCCGGCCGAGCTCGGCGGGGTCGTAGTCCCCGAGGCGGCTGAAGAGCACGAGCTGCTGCGGCGTCGCGACCGTCGCGATCGGGTCCATCTGCAGGAAGCCGAGGCCGCGAACGGTCTCGAGCACGCCCGGCGCCGATCCGTCGAGGAGCTGCGCCCGCACCGCGATCCGCCGGGCCTGCTCCGGCGTGACGACCCGCTTCGTCATACGTCGAGGCGAGCGTCCTCGAGATCGAGGTCGCGGACGACGCGGCGCATGACGTCGTCGCCGATCCGTCCCTGCTGCCGGAGCTCCGTCACGGCGCGGCGCTCGGCGTCGAGCAACTCGCGCCGCAGCCGCTGGTACGACTGCGAGCGCTCCTCGGTCGAGCCGTCGCCGTCGGGGTCGAAGCGCGAGCGGAAGCGCTCCTGGCGGAAGTTGTAGAGCCCGCGCATCCGCTCGGCCGTGTCCTCGCGCACCCAGTCCTCGCGGGCGAGCTCGTCGAGCCGCTCGATCGCCGCCTCGGCCGCGCGGATGCGGGCCTTCGCCTCCTCCTGCTCGCCGATGCCGCCGTCGTCGAGCTCGAGCATGCGGATCAGCGGCGCCAGCGTCAGTCCCTGCAGCACGAGCGTCGCGAAGATGACGCCGAAGGTGATGAAGATGATCAGGTTGCGGTCGGGGAAGCCGTGGCCGGCGTCGGTCGCGAGCGGAAGCGCGAGCGCCGCGGCGAGCGACACCGCCCCGCGCATCCCGGACCACCCGATCACCGCCTTCGCCTGCCACGACGGCGCGGGGTCGTCGGCGCGCACGCGGCTGCTGGCCACCGCCAGCAGGTAGGTCACGAGCAGCCACAGGATCCGCGCGCCGATCACGACGCCGCTGACGAGCGCCGCGTCGCCGATCACCTCGGCCGTCGACCGGTGCGAGAGCGCGTCGAAGATCGACGGCAGCTGCAGCCCGACGAGCGCGAACAGGAGCCCGTTCAGGAGCAGGAACACGATCTCCCACACCGCCTGGCCCTGCAGGCGCGTCTGGACGGTCGTCAGCTCGGGCGTGTGCCAGCCCACGTAGATGCCGACCGTGACCGCCGCCAGCACGCCCGAGACGTGGATCGCCTGCGCCGGGAGGTAGCCGAGGTAGCCGCTCAGCAGCGCGATCGCGATCTCGACCGGCGGGTCGTCCATCCGCCTGCGCAGCTGCCTGATCATCCATCCGACGACCAGGCCGGTGCCGATCCCGCCCAGCACGATCCAGACGAAGTGCCAGCTCGCGTCCAGCAGCGAGAAGGCGCCGGTGACGACGGCCGCGACGCCGAAGCGGTACGCGACGAGGGCGGTGCCGTCGTTGACCAGGCTCTCGCCCTCGACGAGCGCGACCAGGCGCGGCGGCAGGCCGAGCCGCTCGAAGATCGAGCTGGCGGCGGTCGGGTCGGTCGGCGCCACGATCGCGCCGAGCACGAACGCCTCCGGCCAGGCAAACCCCGGGATGAACGCGTGCGCGACCACCGCCACCGCGAGCATCGTCGCCAGCACGAGCCCGATCGCGAGGAACCCGATCGCCTTGATGTTGGCGCGGAACTCGCGCAGCGAGGTGAAGTAGGCGCCGCCGTAGAGCAGCGGCGGCAGCACGGCGACGAGGACGAGGTCGGGGTTCAGGTGCACGTCGGGCATGCCCGGCACGAACCCGATCACCGCGCCGGCGAGCACGAGCACGATCGGGTACGGCACCCGCACGAAGTGCGCGGCGGCGAGCAGGAGCAGCCCGACCGCGATCAGGACGGCGAGCAGCGCGCTGTCCCCGGCGGTGAAGCCGAGCAGGGTCACGGTCGCGAATCTAGCGTCCGACTGCGCCGATGGCTCGACGCGCCCGGCGGCCGAGCGTCAGCGCGAGGGCCACGCCGAGGCCCGGCCGGCCTCCGGCGGTCGAAGCGCGGCCTGCAGCTGCTCCGCCTGCTCGCGGACGAGCGCCGTCGAGTATGCGAGCTGCTCCTCGCTCGGCGGCGGCGTCGAGAGCCGCAGCGCGCGGTCGGCCTCGAGCGCGGCGGCGAGCTCGTCCAGCCGTGCGCGGATGCTCGCGGCTCCGGCTCGAGACGCGTCGTCGGGTGCACGAGCCTCGAAGCCGCGCGCCTCGGAGGCGAGCGCCTCGACGTGACCGGTGACGACCGAGCCCTTCGCGAGCACGTCGTCGAGCGTCACGAGGACGCGGCGGTTGAACTCGGCGGTCCGGCGGCCCCAGGCGGCGGCGCCCGCCCGGTGCCGGCGCCAGAGGATCAGCCCGAGCAGGAGTGCGAGCGCGACGGCGATGCCGAGGACGATCCAGCCCCATGGCGTACTGCTCGAGGACGACGCGCTCGGCGTCGTCTCCACGGGCGCCGGCACCGTCTGTGTCGTTGTCACGGCGGGAGTGGTCGTGGTCACCGTCTGGGTCGCGATCGTTCGCGTGCGGGTCACGCCGCTCAGGGAGCCGACCGCGCCGCCGTTGCCGCCGCCGCAGGCGCCGAGTGCGAGCCCGCAGACGGCGACCAGCAGGAGGGCCGCCCATGCCCGAGCCTGCTTGAGCATCGGTACCACCGCGCGAGGCTCGCAACCGCCCCGAGCCGGCGCACCACCCGTATCGGGTGATCAGGCCAGGCGG
>DASSMZ010000122.1:0-3171 GCA_035688325.1 Gaiellaceae bacterium | reverse complement strand
TGGTCGCGGAGGAACGCCGTCAGCGTCTCGAGCGTCTCGCACTGGTGCGCGCGGTGCTCGGTCGCGGCGATCGAGTCGTACGCCTGGCGCAGGAGCTCCTCGGCCTCGTCGTCCCGGCCCTGCGCGGCTCGCACCTTGCCGAGCGCCATCGTCGTCGTGGCGAGCGAGCTGATGTCGTGCGGCCCGACCGTCTCGCGCGCGGCCAGCGCGAAGCGCTCCGCCTCGTCGACACGATCGAGCTCGAGCAGCAGCTCGGCGAGGCTGCGCTGCGTCTCGCAGAGCGTGGCGCGGTCCTCGAGCGGCGCGAGGATGCGGATCGACTCCCGGAAGAGCCGCTCGGCACGCACGAGGTCGCCCTTGTGCCGCGCCGTCCAGGCCGCGAAGTTGAGCGTGCGGCCGACCATCCACGCGGCGCCCGCCTCGGCAAGGTGCTCGCGCGCCGCCTCGAACGCCGCCTGGGCGTCGTCGAGCTCGCGCCGCCGGAGGTGGAGCTGGCCGGCGAAGCGCAGCGCCCGCCCGCGCGCCTCGGCGCTGCCGCTCTCCTCGGCGAGCAGGATCGCCTGCTCGATCAGCGGCTCGGCGCGGTCGAGCTCGAGCCGAGCGAGGTAGACGCTCGCCAGCTCGTCGGCGGCCTCGCTCTCGAAGTCCTTCCGCTCGGCTGCGCGCGCGAGCTCGAGCGCCTCGAGCATCACCTGCTCCTCCTTGGCGAGGTCGCCGCGCATCCACGAGATCGTCGCGGCCGCCCGCAGCGCCCGGAACCGTCCCACGTCGTCGCCGGGATCGAGCACGGCCAGCGCGTTCTCGATCATCTCCTCTGCAGCGGCGACGTCGGCTTCGCGCAGCACCGCGGCCTCGGCGAGCGTCACGAGCGCCCGGCCCTGGGTCGAGCCGTCGCCCTCCTGGATCGCGGCCGCGAGCACCTCCTCCATCTCGCGCGAGACGGCCGGCAGGTCGGTGAGCCGCGCGGCGGCCCGCGCGGCCAGGTAGCGCCGGCGCAGCGTCGGCTCGAGCTCGACCGCGCGAACGAGATGGTGGCGCGCCGTGCGGTTCGCGTCGCGCGCGAACGCCCTGACGCCTGCCTCCGTCAATGCCTCCGCCGCCTCGTGCTGCAGCTCGGGCGGGGCGGTGCCGTCCAGCTCCGCGAGCAGCGCCGTCGCGCGCTCGAGGTGGAACGCCCGGATCTCGAGCAGCTCCTCCCCCGCCCGCTCCTTCAGCCACTCGGCGAAGCGCGCGTGGTGCTCGGCGCGCGCGGACTTCGAGAGCCCGGCGTACGCGACCTCGCGGATGAGGACGTGCTTGAACTTGTAGGCGCGCTCGCCGCGGATCGACGAGCGCTCCTCGTCGAGCACGAACTCGCGCAGGCGCAGGTCGTCGAGCGGCGCCTCGATCGAGTCGAGCTCCGGGGAGAGCCGCTCGATCGCGCCCTCCCAGAAGATCCGCCCGACCACGGCGGCGCGCTGCAGCAGCGCCTTCGCCTCCGGCGCCAGCCGGTCGATGCGCGCCGCGATCAGCGCCTGGAGCGTGTCCGGGATGCGGCCGATCCGCTCGGTGCCGTCCTCCTGGAGCATCCGCACCGTCTCCTCGAGGAAGAGCGGGTTGCCCTCCGTCTTCGCGAGCACCTCGGCGCGCTCGGCCTCGCCGAGGCTGCCGTCGAGCGCATCCATCAGCTCCTCGCTCTCGGCCGGGGCGAGCGGCTCGAGCTCGATCGACGTCGCGCGCACGCGCCCGCCGCCCCAGCCGGGACGGATGTCGAGCAGCTCCGGCCGCGCCAGGCCGATCACGAGCAGCGGCGCCTCGCGCACCCAGGTGACGAGGTGCTCGATCAGCTCGAGCAGCGGCTCCTCGGCCCAGTGGATGTCCTCGAAGACGAGCACCAGCGGCTGCTCCTGCGCGAGTCGCTGCGCCCATTCACGGCCGGCCCACGCGATCTCCTGCTGGCTGCGCTCGGCCTGCACCGCCTCGAGCACACCGGAGGCGAGCCCGAGCAGGTCGGCGACCGCCTCGTCCTCGCAGAACGACCGGAGCTTGTCGATCGCGACGTCGAGCGGGTCGTCGTCGACGATCCCGGCCGCACACTTGACCATCTCGGCGAGCGGCCAGTAGGTGACGCCTTCGCCGTACGGCAGGCTGCGGCCCGAGAGGACGATCGCGCCCTCGAGCGCGCTCGAGAACTCCTTCGCGAGGCGGCTCTTGCCGACGCCGGCCTCGCCGTAGACCGTGAACAGGTGCGCGCGCCGGTCGCGCAGCGCCCGCTCGTAGGTGTTCTGCAGCAGGTCGAGCTCGGCGTCGCGCCCGACGAGCGGGGCCTGCCGCCCCTCCGGCCGCGCCGGCGCGGGGCCGGCGCCGACCACCTGCCACGCCCAGACCTGGCGGCCGAGCC
The DNA here is from genome assembly GCA_035688325.1 of Gaiellaceae bacterium. Taxonomy (GTDB): domain Bacteria; phylum Actinomycetota; class Thermoleophilia; order Gaiellales; family Gaiellaceae; genus AC-32. The sequence continues at coordinate 791 of DASSMZ010000122.1, read as the reverse complement.
CCTTCAGCTCGACCGGGCCGACGTCCTCCAGCTCGACGCGCCCGAGCGTCAGCCGCTGCGCGCCGGGGCCGATCAGCAACTGACCCGGTTCGGCGGCCTGCTCGAGCCGCGCGGCGACGTTGACGGCCTCGCCGGTCGCGAAGGTCGAGTCGCTGTCGTCGGCGACGACCTCGCCCGACTCGACGCCGATGCGGAGCTCGAGACCGAGCTCGTGGACGGCGTCGCTGATCGCGAGGGCGGCACGGACGGCGCGCTCGGCGTCGTCCTCGTGCGCCTGCGGGATCCCGAACGCGGCCATGACCGCGTCGCCCGCGAACTTCTCGACGATCCCGCCGTGCATCGTCACGCAGCGCGAGACCTGGTCGAAGTACCGCTGCACGCGGCGGCGCACCACCTCCGGGTCGGAGCCGGTGACGAGCCCCGTCGAGTCGACGAGGTCCACGAACAGGACGGTGGCGAGCTTGCGTTCCATGCCCGAAGTGTAGAAACGACCGACGAGGCCGCTTCCTTCCGCGTTTCGTAGCATCCGCGGGCGTGCTCGACCCGAAGGTCTTCAAGGCGTACGACGTTCGCGGCATCTACCCGACCGAGCTCGACGAGGCGGGCGCCGAGGCGATCGGTCGGGCCTTCGTCGAGGTCTTCGGGCCTGCGCGAATCGCCGTCGGGCACGACATGCGCGTCTCGTCGCCCGCGATGACCGCGGCGGTCGTGCGCGGTGCCGCCCGGGCCGGCGCCGACGTGCTCGAGCTCGGGCTGGTGGGAACGGAGATGGTCTACTTCGCCGTCGGCGA
>DASSMZ010000077.1:0-4548 GCA_035688325.1 Gaiellaceae bacterium | reverse complement strand
CGCGCGGCCTTGCGCAGCAGGTCGGCGATCCGCCGCTCGAGGTTGCGCACGCCGGCCTCGCGCGTGTACTCGCGGGCGACGACGCGCAGCGTGTTGTCGCTCATCGACACCCGCGCGGCCGTGAGCCCGTGCGCCTCGAGCTGCTTCGGCACGAGGTACTTGCGGGCGATGCCGAGCTTCTCGTCCTCGGTGTAGCCGGAGAGCTGGATCACGTCCATCCGGTCGAGCAGTGGCCCCGGGATCGTCTCGAGCTGGTTCGCGGTGCAGATGAAGAGCACCTTCGAGAGGTCGAACGGCAGGTCGAGGTAGTGGTCGCGGAAGTGCGAGTTCTGCTCGGGGTCGAGCACCTCGAGCATCGCGCTCGCGGGGTCGCCGCGGAAGTCGGCGCCCATCTTGTCGATCTCGTCGATCAGCAGCACCGGGTTCTTCGTCTCGGCGTCGCGGAGCGAGCGGATGATGGTGCCGGGCATCGCGCCGATGTACGTGCGGCGGTGGCCGCGGATCTCGGCCTCGTCACGCACGCCGCCGACCGAGAGGCGGACGAACTTGCGGCCGACGGTCCGGGCGATCGACTGGCCGAGCGAGGTCTTGCCGACGCCCGGGGGGCCGACGAAGCACAGGATCGGGCCGGCGAGGTCGTTCTTGAGCTTCGAGACGGCGAGGTACTCGAGGATCCGGTCCTTCACCTTCTCGAGGTCGTAGTGGTCCTCGTCGAGGATCTCCCGCGCTCGCGCGAGGTCGAGGTTGTCGTCGGAGGTCTCGGTCCACGGCAGCGACAGGATCCAGTCGACGTAGGTGCGGATCACGCCGTACTCCGCCGAGGCCGCGGGCAGCTTCTCGAGCCGCGAGAGCTCACGGTCGACTGCCTTCTGCGCCTCCTCGGGCAGGTGCTTCTCGGCGACGCGCTCGCGCAGCTCGTTCAGCTCGGCCTGCTCGGCGTCGCCCTCGCCGAGCTCCTCCTGGATCGCCTTCAGCTGCTGGCGCAGGAAGTACTCGCGCTGGCCCTTCTCGAGCTCGGACTGGACCTGCGACTGGATCCTCGTCCCGAGCTCGACCACCTCGAGCTCGCGGGTGAGGATCCGCAGCACGTCCCGGAGGCGCGCCGTGACGTCGCGCTGCTCGAGCAGCGCCTGCTTCTCGTGGGTCTTCAGGCGCAGCGTCGAGGCGACGAGATGCGAGAGGGCGCTCGGGTCGTCGACGTTCGCGGCCGCGAGCTCGAGCTCCGACGGGAGGTACGGGACGAGCGAGATCAGCCGGCCGAACTCCGTCTGGACGCTGCGCGTGAGCGCCTCCAGCTCCGGCGTCTCCTCGACCTCGTCCTCGACGACCTCGAACTCGCCGACGAGGTACGGGTCGTCCTGGGCCCGCTCCGTGAGCCGGATGCGGGCGACGCCTTGCACCAGGATCCGCAGCGTCCCGTCGGGGACGCGGATCATCTTGTGCACGACCGCCGCCGTCCCGACCTCGTACAGGTCGTCCCAGCCCGGCGGGTCGGCGCCCGGGTTCCTGACCGTGACGAGCGCGAGCATCCGCTCGCCCTCGAGCACGTCGTCCACGAGCCGCACCGAGCGCTCCTGCCCGATCGCGAGCGGCGAGACCGACTGCGGGAAGATGACCGTCTCCTTGAGCGGCAGCACCGGCAGCGTCGACGGGATCTCGACCTCGCCGTGCTCCAGGGTCTCGTCGAACTCGAGCTCGCTCATGTTCTTCCTCTGATCGTGATCGTCACGCGCTCGCCCTGCGGCGCCCGCGGCGCGATCGGCAGCACGACGGTCAGCATCCCGTTCTCGTAGCGGGCGCTCGCGGCGGCAGGGTCGATCGGCTCGTCGAGCTGGATCCGTCGCTCGAACGGGCCGTACTCGATCTCGAGCTGCTGGTAGCGGCCGCTGACCTCGGGACGCCGCCGCTCGCCGGCGACGAGCAGCACGCGGTCGGCCGCGACGACCTGGATCGAGTTCAGGTCGACGCCCGGGAGCTCGACCACGACCCGCAGCTCGGGCGGGTCCTCGCAGCGGATGCAGTCGATCTGCGGCCGGAAGCCGCGGCGTCCGCCGGCGAATCGCGGCAGGTGCCAGAGATCGTCGATCAGCTCCTGGATCTCGTCGTGCAGGCGGTCGATGTCGCTTCGGCGTTTCATGGCTCGGGGAACGGTACTCCTGCCCGCGCAGCTACGTTTGGAACGCCGCGTGGAGGGTTGGGCCCGCTTGATGATCCGCTTCCGGTGGGTGGTCGCCGCCGCCTGGCTCGTCGTGCTGCTCGCCGGCGCGTTCGCCGCGACGAAGCTCACGCCGCTGCTCGCGAACACCTTCACGATGCCCGGAACCGACTCCGAGCGCGCGCGGACGATCCTCAAGGAGCACTACGGCGACCGCAGCGACGGCTCGTTCACGGTCGTGTTCCACGTCCGCGACTCCCGCGACCCGGCGCTGCGTGCTCGGCTGCAGCAGCGGCTGGCCTCGGCGGCAGCAGTCGTTCCCACTGCACACGCGCGGCCGCTCGTGCCGGGAGGCGCGCACGTCCTCTACGGGGACATCGTCTCCACGCTCGATCTCTCGACCGCGAAGGGCTACACCGACAAGGCCCTGCGCCGCCTGCCGCAAGGCGGAGGCGTCCGCTCGTACGTGACGGGCCAGGCGGCGATCGCGCACGATCTCGACCCGATCTTCAACCAGGACCTGCGCAAGGGCGAGTTCGCGATTGCGATCCCGATCGCGCTGCTCGTCCTGCTCGTCGTGTTCGGGCTCTCGTGGGCGGTGACGATCCCGCTGCTCTTCGCCGCCTGCACGATCGAGGGGACGCTCGGGCTCGTCTACCTGTTCGCCAGCCATGTGACGATGGCGACCTACGTGACGAACCTGGTCGAGCTGATCGGCCTCGGCATCGCGATCGACTACTCGCTCCTGATCGTCTACCGCTTCAGAGAAGAGCTCGCGCGCAACGGATCGACGGAGGAGGCGGTCGTCAGGACGATGGGAACGGCCGGACGGGCCGTCGTCTTCTCCGGCGCGACGGTCGCGATCGGCCTCGCGCTGCTGCTGTTCATGCCGTCGCCGTTCATGCGCTCGATGGGGATCGGCGGCTTCCTGATCCCGCTCGTGTCGATCGCCGCCGCCGTCACCTTGCAGCCGGCGCTGCTCTCGATCTACGGCCGCAAGGGCACGAGGCGCGTGCGGGTCTGGCGGCTCGGGGAGCCGGCCGAGCGGCGGGGCTTCTGGGAGCGGCTCTCGGCGGCGATCATGAAGCGACCGCTCGCGTTCCTCGCGGGTGGCGCGGCGCTCCTGCTCGCGGCGGGCGCGCCGGCCTTCGCGCTGCACCTGACGCCGGGCTCCGCGCAGGGCATCCCGCAGTCGCCGCAGGCGGTGCGCGGGTTCGACATCCTCCGCGGCGCGGTCGGCGCCGGCGCGCTCTCGCCGACGCAGATCATCGTCGACACCGGCCGGGCCGGCGGCACCGCGTCCCCCGCCGTCGAGCGCTCGATCGGGCGGCTGGTGGCGAGCCTGCGGCGCGACCCGGAGGTCATCTACGCGCGTTACCTGCCACGCCGGCCGTTCGTCGACTCGAGCGGCCGCTACGCCCAGGTCGTCGTCGCCGGCAGGCACGAGTACGGCGAGGCCGCGGCGCAGAGCTTCGTGCACCGCCTCCGCGGCAGGCTGATCCCGGCCGCGGGCTGGCCGGAAGGGGTGGCCGTGCTCGCGGGCGGCGGCCCTCCGCAGGGCGTGGACTTCATCGACCGCTCGTACGCCGTCTTCCCCTGGCTCGTGCTCGGCGTGCTCGTGCTCACCTACCTGCTGTTGCTGCGCGCCTTCCGCTCGCTGCTGCTGCCGCTGAAGGCGGTGATCCTGAACCTGCTGTCGGTGGCCGCCGCCTACGGGCTGCTCGTCGTGGTCTTCAAGTGGGGCGTCGGCCAGAGCGTGCTCGGCCTCTACCAGTTCCCGCAGATCGAGGCGTGGATCCCGATCTTCCTGTTCGCGATGCTGTTCGGCCTCTCTATGGACTACGAGGTGTTCCTCGTGACGCGGATGCGGGAGGCGTGGGACGAGACGCACGACAACGTGCGAGCGGTCGGGCTCGGGCTCGAGCGCACCGGGCGGATCGTGAGCGCGGCGGCGATCATCATGGTCGCCGCCTTCTCCGGCTTCGTCGCGGGGCGCGTCGTCGGCCTGCAGGAGTTCGGCCTCGGCCTGGCGGTCGCGATCCTCGTCGACGCGACGATCATCCGGATCCTGCTCGTGCCGTCGCTGATGGCGCTCTTCGGCCGCTGGAACTGGTGGTTGCCGACCCGGGTCGCGCGGGTCGTGCGGGTGCCTCCGTCCTCGCTCGAGGCGCCGACCTCGTAGCATCCACGCCCGTGGCGAACGGGCTGAAGGGCGTGATCCTGGCGGGCGGGACCGGCTCGCGGCTGCATCCGCTGACGCAGATCACGAACAAGCACCTGCTGCCGATCTACGACCGGCCGATGATCAGCTGGGCGATCGAGGCGCTCGTCAAGGCGGGAGTGACCGACCTGATGCTCGTCACCGGCGGCACGCACGCGGGCGAGTTCTTCCG
>DASSMZ010000065.1:0-5436 GCA_035688325.1 Gaiellaceae bacterium | reverse complement strand
GAGCTTGAGCGACTTCGACTCGAGGCAGCGCCGGTCGGGCTCGTACTCGATCGTCGCCACGTACATGTCCGGCTGGCCCGTGATCGGGCAGACCGCGACCAGCTCGTCGCTCGTCAGCTCGACCCGCGCGACGCCCGGGTTTTCGAACGTCTCCAGCCCCGCGTAGTGCTCCGAGCCGGCGTGGCCGAGGGCGACGAACTCTCCGGGCCGCTCCGTCATGGCGCGTACTGTACGCCGCCGTGACGCGCGTCTACCTCGCCGGCCCGCCGTTCGCGGACGAGTACCGGCGCCGGGCGTCGAAGCTGCTCGTCGCCGCCGGGTGCGAGCCGGTCGACCCCATGCGGCGCGACTTCCGCGGCCGCACCGCCGGGCACGAGGCGGAGATCGTCGAGGGCGACCTGGAGCAGATCGCCTCCTGCGACGTCGTCCTGGCGGCGTTCACCGCGCCCGACGAGGGGACGGCGATGGAGGCCTGGCACGCGCGGTCGATCGGGAAGCCGGTCGTCGCGTACACCGGCGGCACGCCGCCGCACCCGTGGACGGTCTACGTCGCCGCCGAGGTGCACGCGGCGCTCGAGGACGCCGTCGCCGCCGTGGTGCGCTAGCGCACGCCGACTTGCTCGAGGCTCGCGTTCACCGCGACCGGCGTGTCCGGCTGGAGCTTGGCGAACAGCAGGAACCCCTTCCCGCCGAGCTTCATCACCGTGTCCTTCGGGAGCGACGGCTTCGCGCTGCGCGCCTCGAGCAGCTCGCGGATGCGCCGCTCGTGCCCTTCGGTCTCGTCGAGATGCTCGCGGTAGATGCGCGAGCTGCGGGTCGCCGGCGGCGTCCGGGGCGGGTCGGAGCTGGGCGAGCGCCTGCTCCTCGATCGAATGCGCGTCCGTGAGGTACTTCGGGAGTTGTTCGTCGATCGTTTCGGCCATGTCGAAGCCGCTCCCCGCCCGGCCGGGAGGTAGTCCTACGAGCCGACGACGAACGTGCTCTTGCCGAGGAGCTTGCCGTAGCGGCCGAGGCGGCGCGGCCCCCGGCCGGGCCAGACGTACCACGTGTAGCTGCCCGGCTCGAGGGTGTGCGCCGAGCCGCCGAAGCGCCAGCGCGCGGGCAGCCTGAGCCGCGAGCCCGCCGGCCACCAGCTCCCGACGACGCGGCCGCCGAGCCAGAGCTGGACGTTGTAGTACCGCGCCTTGCCCGCGGCCCGCCAGGCGAGGAGCGGCGAGCTGCCGGGGCCGACGCGCGCACCGGGCCGCGGCGCGAACAGCACCGGCATCGGCGTCGCGGCGGCGCTGCGGGCGAGCTCGTTCCCGGCCTCGTCCTCGGCGGTGACGACGTACGTGTAGCGGACGTAGTTGTCGACCTTGCGGTCTGCGAACGACGAGGCGGCGCCGTCGTAGACGACGCTCGAGGCCGCGCCGCCGACGCCGGGCTTGCGCGTGACCTGGAAGCTCGTCGCGCCGGAGGCGCGCCAGCGCACGGCGACCGCGTCGTCATGCGGCGTCAGGCTCAAGCGGTCGAACGCGGGCGGCGTCCCGTCGTACTTGAACGCGTAGCCGACCGCGCCGCTCGTGTTGCCCGCCTGGTCGGTGCAGCTCCCGCTCATGGCGGTCGCGCCGTTGGTCGGGCCGCCGTAGGTCGCCGTGGTGCACGAGGCGATCCCCGAGAGCGCGTCGGAGCCCGACCACTTGACCGCGAACGGGCGGTTGTACCAGCCACCGTGGTCGGGCGGCCGCGCGGGCGCTGCGCTGATGCCGGTGGGCGGCGTCGAGTCGAAGCGGAACCCGAAGGCGACCGGCGCCGAGGTGTTGCCGGCCTTGTCGGTGCACGTGCCGCTGGGCTGGACGGCGGCGGCGTCGGGGCCGCTGTAGGCGTACGAGCTGCAGGAGGCAGTGCCGGCAACGGGGTCGGCGCCGTTCCAGTCGACCCTCAGGCCGTGGTTGTACCAGCCGTTCGCGTCCGGCGGCCGGGAGGCCACCGCTTGTACGGCGGGCGGCGTCGAGTCGTAGCGGAACGAGAGCGCCGGCGGCGAGGCGCTGTTGCCGGCGCGGTCTGTGCACCCGCCGCCGGAGCTCGCATTTGCGCTGTCCGGGCCGCTGTAGGTGAGTGCCGGCGTGCACGAGTCGATGCCGGAGGTCGTGTCGGTGCCGCTCCAGCTGATCGAGACCGGCCGGTTGTACCAGCCGTCGTGGTCGGCCGGGCGTGCGGCTGCGACCGCCACGGTCGGCGGTGTGGCGTCGTACTGCAGGCCGAAGTCGGTCGCGCCCGTGTTCCCCGCGTTGTCCGTGCACGTGCCGTGCACCGCGGCGTTCGCGCCGTCGGGCCCGTCGTAGATGGGCGCCGAGCACGAGGCGATCCCGGAGGTCGCGTCGGTTCCGCCGAAGTCGACGCGGACGCCGTGGTTGTACCAGCCGTTCGCGTCCGGCGGCCGCGCCGGCGTCCCACCGGTCACGGCCGGCGGGGTTGCGTCGTACTTGACGGCGTACGAGCCGGACGAGCTGTTGCCGGCCTTGTCGGTGCAGGTGACGCTGCGGCTCGTGCCGGTCGTGTCGGGGCCGCCGTAGCCGACCGACGTGCACGAGTCGATGCCGGAGAGCGCGTCGGTTCCGCTGCCGGAGATCGTCACCGGCGCGTTGAACCAGCCGGCCGCGTTGGGCGCGCGCGCGGGCGCCGCCGCCGTGCTGGGCGGCGTCGCGTCGTACCGGACGGTGAACGACGAGCCGGAGGTGTTTCCGGCGTTGTCGGTGCAGGTACCCCCGAGCGTCGTACCCGCCGTCTCGGGACCGGAGTAGGTGGTCTTCGTGCACGAGGCGACGCCCGAGGTCGCATCCGAGCCGCTCCAGGTGACGTCCGGTTTCGAGTTCACCCACCCGTTCGCGTTGGGCGCTGGGCTGGACGACGCCGTGGTGACCGGCGGCTTGGAGTCGTACTTCAAGCCGAACGCGGCCGTCGTGCTGTTCCCGGCGGCGTCGGTGCACGAGCCCTGGACGGACGCGTTCGCGTTGTCCGGGCCGTTGTAGGTGAGCGACGAGCAGGACGCGATCCCGGACGTGCCGTCGGTTCCCGACCACACGACGTCGACCGGGTGATTGAACCACGGCCCCTGGTCGGCCGGGCGCGTCGTGCTTGCAGACACGGCCGGCGGCGTCGCGTCGTACTTCACGACGTACGAGCCGGTCGAGCTGTTTCCGGCCTGGTCCGTGCACGTGACGGTCTTGCTCGTGCCGCTCGTGTCCGGGCCGCCGTAGGTCGTCGACGTGCACGGGCCCGTGCCCGAGAGCGAGTCGGTGTCGCTGCCGGAGATCGTCACCGGCGTGTTGAACCAGCCGGCCGAGTTCGGCGCGCGGGCAGGCGCTGCCGTCGTCGTCGGCGCCTTCGTGTCGTACTTCACGGTGAACGACGCCGACGAGGTGTTCCCGGCGTTGTCCGTACAACTCCCGCTCAACGTCGCTCCTGGGGTGTCGGGGCCGCTGTACGAGCTCGACGCCGTGCACGACGCGACGTTGGAGGTGGCGTCGGAGCCCTGCCAGGCAACCTGGACCGGCGTGTTCAGCCAGCCGTTTGCATTCGGCGTGGGGGTCGGCGTCGGTGTCGTTGTCGGTGCGGTCGAGTCGTAGTGGATCGTCACGGCGGCGGACGACCAGTTCCCGGCGTTGTCGCTGCAGGTGCCGCTCTCAACCGTGCCGCTCGTGTCCGGGCCGTTGTAGGTGAGCGGTACGGTGCAGGACGCGATCCCGGAGGTCGAGTCGGTGCCGCTCCACTGGAGCGCAACGGACGATCGGTACCAACCCGCACCGTTCGGTGCGCGGCTCGGCGTCACCGACGTCGCCGGCGGCGTGGCGTCGACCTTCAGCAGCTTGGTCGTGACGGAGGTCGTGCCGCCGCCGCCCGTGGCGGTGCACGTGAGCGTCGTCCCGGTGTTGGGATCGCTGATCTGGACCGCCGGTTCACACCCGTTGGTCGAAGTCACATCTCCGCTCACCGCCCAGTGCACGACGATGTACTTCGCGGCGCTTCCGCTGCCGACGTACCAGCCGTTGTTCCCCAGGTTGCCGTCGATCGTGTACGCCACAGTCGGGGGGTCGACCTGGGGTACGAAGCCGGCGCGCGCGTGCCCGGGGAGGACCAAGGCCGCGGCGAGCCCGAGCGCGACGTACCACGGCGTGCGCTGCACCAGCGATCCCGGCGGCGAAGAGACCACGCGATGCTCCCCTGACGACTCCCTCGCCGAGCGTACTCCGATGCCGTCCTCGCTGCAACGGGCACAAGCATGGTATGCGTCGAGACTACTCTTCGGTATCTCTCAGGGCTACTGAAAGGTATCCTGGCAGACGACGTGATCACCGATGTGAACCCATTCGTCTACTCGCGGCCGATCGAGCCTGAGCAGATCGTCGACCGCGACGAGGAGACCCAGGCGCTGCTCAAGCACGCGGTCGGCGGCCACTACGTCCGCCTGTACGCCCCGCGCAAGTACGGCAAGACGAGCCTGCTTCGGCGCGCCCTCGCAGACGGCGAGCAGCAGGAGGGCCTGATCCCGGTGCTCGTCGATCTCTACGGCGTCGTATCGCTCGCGGACGTCGCGGTGCGGTTCGAGCGCGCGTACGCGAAGGAGCTTCGCGGCGCGATCCGGTCACGCGTCGAGGAGTTCCTGCAGAAGACCGGCCTCGGGCTCTCGCTCGGCGCCTTCGGGATCAGCGCGCGGCTCCAGCTCGAGCCGAAGACCGACCCGCTGCCCGCGCTCCACGCGCTGCTCGACCTGCCGCTGCGGCTCGAGGAGTCGGGCGGCTTCCGCGCCTACATCGCGCTCGACGAGTTCCAGGACGTGCGCAAGGTGCCGGAGCTGGACGGGATCCTGCGCAGCCATATCCAGTTCCAGGGCGAGGTCGCCTCGTACGTCTTCGCGGGCTCCGAGCCCGGGCTGATGAAGCAGCTCTTCGAGCACAAGGAGGCGCCGCTCTACGGCTCGGCGGTGCCGCTGCGGCTCGGCCGGCTGCGCGACGACGACCTCGCCGCGTACGTGGCGGAGCGGTTCCGCGAGACGAAGCGCGGCGCAGGCGAGGCGCTCAACCCGCTGCTCGCCTCGGCGCAGGGCCATCCGCAGCGGGCGATGCTGCTGGCGCACCGGCTGTGGGAGGAGATCGAGCCGAAGGGCACGGCGACCCTCGACGACTGGGAGCGTGCGCACGCGGCGGCGCTGGAGGAGCTGCAGCCGGAGTTCGAAGCCCAGTGGCGCGGACTCGACACCTCCGAGCAGAAGACGCTGCGGGCGGTCATCGCCGGCGACGGCTCGCCCTACCGCTCGGCCGTGCTGGAACGGCTGGCGCTGAGCAAGCCGAGCGCGCAGAAGGCGCTCCAGCGGCTCCGCTCGCGCGCGGAGATCGAGGCCGACGGCCGCAAGCAGGCGATCGTCGACCCGCTGTTCGCGGAGTGGATCGCCGCGCT
>DASSMZ010000039.1:0-5593 GCA_035688325.1 Gaiellaceae bacterium | reverse complement strand
ACGAGACGACACGACGTCAAGGATCTGGCGCTGGCGCCCGACGGGCTGAGCCGGATCGAGTGGGCCGACCGGCAGATGCCGGTGCTGGCTGCGATCCGGGAGCGCTTCGAGCGCGAGCAGCCGCTGGCCGGCTACCGCGTCGCCGCCTGCCTGCACGTCACGAGCGAGACCGCGAACCTGATGCGGACGCTGAAGGACGGGGGCGCCGACGTCGTCCTCTGCGCATCGAACCCGCTCTCGACGCAGGACGACGTCGCCGCAGCGCTCGTCGAGGAGTTCGACATCTCCGTCTTCGCGATCAAGGGCGAGGACAACGACACCTACTACCAGCACATCGAGGCCGCGGTCGACCACAAGCCGCAGCTGACGATGGACGACGGCGCCGACGTGATCGGCGTGCTGCACTCGCACCGGCGCGAGCAGCTCGGCGACATCCTCGGCGGCACCGAAGAGACGACGACCGGCGTCATCCGGCTGCGGGCGCTCGAGCGCGACGGCGCGCTCGGCTTCCCGGTGATCGCCGTCAACGACGCGCTGACGAAGCACCTGTTCGACAACCGGTACGGAACGGGGCAGTCGACGATCGACGGCATCGTCCGCGCGACGAACATCCTGCTGGCGGGGCGCACGTTCGTGGTCGCCGGCTACGGCTGGTGCGGCCGTGGTGTCGCGATGCGCGCGAAGGGCATGGGCGCGCACGTGATCGTCACCGAGGTCGACCCGCTGCGGGCGCTGGAGGCCGTCATGGACGGCTTCCAGGTGCTGCCGATGGCCGAGGCGGCGACGGTCGGGGACATCTTCGTCACCGCGACCGGCGACAAGTCCGTCATCGCGCGCGAGCACATCCTGGCGATGAAGGACGGCGCGATCCTGGCGAACACCGGCCACTTCAACGTCGAGATCGAGATCCCCGCGCTGCGCTCGCTCGCGACCGACACCCGCACGTTGCGGACGTTCGTCGACGAGTTCACGCTCGAGGACGGCCGGCGCATCTTCCTGATCGCGGACGGACGGCTCGTGAACCTCTCCGCCGCCGAGGGCCACCCGGCCCAGGTGATGGACATGTCGTTCGCGAACCAGGCGCTGTCGGCCGAGTACGTCGTCGGCAACGCAGCGAACCTCGAGAAGAAGGTCTACCCGGTGCCGCAGGAGATCGACCGCGAGATCGCGCGCCTCAAGCTCGAGACGATGGGGGTCGACATCGACCGGCTCACCGAGGAGCAGGCCAGGTACCTCGCCTCGTGGGACGAGGGGACGTAGAGCCCGAGCGCATCGTCCGCCTCGAGGAGGATCGCGTCGTCCTCCTCGACCAGCGGCGGCTTCCGGAGCAGGAGGTCGAGCTGGCGTGCTTCTCGGCGGACGAGGTGGCCGAGGCGATCCGGACCCTGGCCGTGCGCGGCGCACCCGCGATCGGCGTCGCGGCGGCGTACGGCTACGCGCTCGCGGCTCGGCGCGGGGAGGACCTCGACTCGGCGCTCGCGGTGCTCGCCTCGTCGCGGCCGACGGCCGTGAACCTGGAGTGGGCGCTGCGCGAGGTGCGCGCCGCCGGCGACCCCGAGGCGCGCGCTCGGGAGCTGCACGCCGAGGAGGTCGAGCGCTGCCGGCAGATGAGCGCGCACGGCGCCGGTCTGGTCCGCGAGGGCGCTCGCGCCCTCACGCACTGCAACACCGGAGCCCTGGCGACCGGCGGCGTCGGGACAGCGCTCGGCGCGCTCCGCGAGGCGTGGGCGCGCGGCCTCCTCCGGCACGTCTTCGTCGACGAGACGCGGCCGCTGCTGCAGGGGGCCAGGCTGACGGCGTGGGAGCTCGAGGCCGCCGGCATCCCTCACACGCTGATCGCCGACTCCGCCGCCGGCGGGCTGCTCGCCGCCGGCGAGGTCGACTGCGTGTTCGTCGGCGCCGACCGGATCGCCGCCAACGGGGACACGGCCAACAAGGTCGGCACGTATCCGCTGGCGGTGCTCTCGGCCCGTCACGACGTGCCGTTCTACGTCGTCGCGCCGAGCTCGTCGCTCGATCTCGGCGTCGCGACCGGCGACGCGATCCCGATCGAGCAGCGCGACCCGGCCGAGGTGAGCTCGCGGTTCCCGGCGTGGAACCCGGCGTTCGACGTCACGCCGGCGGAGCTGGTCGCGGCGATCGTGACCGAGCACGGCGTGCACCGCGCGCCCTACGCCGAGTCGCTCGCGCAGGCGGTGCCGGCGTGAAGGCCGTCGTGCTGGCCGCGGGCTACGCGACGCGTCTCTACCCGCTCACCCTCGACCGCCCGAAGGCGCTGCTGCAGGTCGGCGGGCGGCCGATGCTCGACCGGCTGCTCGAGCAGCTCGAGGGGGTGGACGGGCTCGACGAGGTCTACGTGGTGACGAACACGAAGTTCGCCGGCGCCTTTCGCGACTGGGCCGCTGCGCGGTCCGGGCTGCCGGCGCGGATCGTCGACGACGGGACGGTCGACGAGGACTCCCGCCTCGGCGCGATCGGCGATCTCGACCTGACGATTCGCGAGGCAGGCATCGCCGACGACCTGCTCGTGCTCGCGGGCGACAACCTCTTCAGCGAGAGCATCGCGCCGTTTCCCGGGTTCGCGCTCGCCAAGGGCGGGGCGGCCCTGGGCGTCTACGACGTCGGCGACCTCGACGCGATCCGCCGCTACTCGGTGATCGAGCTCGACGGCGACGACCGGGTGACGCGGCTCGAGGAGAAGCCGGACGAGCCTCGCAGCACGCTCGCCGGCATCGCGCTCTACTTCTACCCCCGCTCGACCTTCGGCCTCCTGCGGGAGTACCTCGCGGAGGGCAACAACCCCGACCAGCCGGGCCGGCTCGTGCAGTGGCTGTACCCGCGCACCGCGGTCTACGGGTGGCGCGTGCCCGGGCGCTGGTACGACGTCGGCTCGAAGGAGACCCTCGCCGAGGCGGATGCCGCCTTCGGCGGCAGCGGGGGATAACCCGGCACGGATCCGTCACGGAGGCGTCACAGACACGTGGCGCTTCTCGCTCTACGCTCGTCGCAGGAGGTGAGTGTGGTGTGACGTGAAGCTCCTTGACCTGATCCTGCCCGTGCGGTGCGCCGTGTGCGCGTCGCCCGGCGAGCAGCTCTGTCCGTCTTGCCGCGATGCCCTGCCGCGGCTCCGCCTGCCGCTCTGCGCCCGCTGCGGCAAGCCGACGGAGTGGCCGGTCGAGCGGTGTGCCGAATGCTCCGGCCGCCGCCTCGCGTTCGCCTCGGCCCGGGCTGCGGTTGTGTACGACGATCGCGTCCGGCGCCTCGTCCAGGGATGGAAGGAGCGCGGCCTCCGCACCCTCGCCGCGACCGCCGCGGACGTGGTCGCCGAGGCGCTCGCGTCGCCTGCGGTCGACGCGCTGGCGTACGTGCCGCCGGACCGGGCCCGCGGCCTCGAGCGCGGGCACCATCCGGCCGAGCGGCTCGCGTGCGAGCTGGGCGCGCGCTGGACGGTGCCGGTCGAGCCGCTGCTGGCGCGAACGCGTCCCGCTGCGCGGCAGCGAGGGCTCTCGCTCCCGGACCGCCGGCGCAACGTGGCCGGGGCGTTCGCCCCTGCGCGCGGGTCGCCGAAGACGGTCGCGCTCGTCGACGACGTGTACACGAGCGGCTCGACGGCGAACGCCGCGGCGACGGCGTTGCGCAAGGCGGGCGCGCGCCGGGTCGAGGTGGTCACCTTCGCGCGGGTCGTCCGATAGATTCCGAGCACGAGCCCCGACGTCGAAGGAGCGGCCTATGCAGTTCCAGGTCAAGAGCAGGAACGTCGAGGTCAGCGACGCGATCAAGGCCTACGCGCAGGAGAAGCTGGGCAAGCTCGAGCGCCAGCTGGACGACCCGCGGATCGAGCTCGAGCTCGCAGTCGAGAAGAATCCCTCGATTGCCGAGAACCAGATCGCGGAGGCGACGATCTGGACGAACGGTCCGGTGCTGCGAGCGCGGGAAGCCTCGTCCGACATGCGCTCGTCGATCGACCAGCTGGTCGAAAAGCTCGAGCGCCAGGTCACGCGCTACCGCACGCGCCGGCGCGACCGCAGGCGCCGCGCGGCGCGCGCGAACGGTCCCGCCGCGGCGGGCGAGAGCGGGACGGTCGACGAGGCCGCGCCGGAGATCGTGAAGACGAAGCACTTCGCGCTCAACCCGCTCAGCGCCGAGGAAGCCGTCCTCCAGCTCGAGCTCGTCGGCCACGACTTCTTCGTGTTCCGCAACTCGCACTCGAGCGCGGTCAACGTCGTCTACCGCCGGCGCGACGGCGGCTACGGCCTGATCGAGCCGCAGTGAGATTCCGGCGCGAGCCGATCCACAAGAAGCTCGCGCGCGAAGGAGGGCTGGAGCAGCCGGAGCCCGCCGGCCCGGTCGACACGACGCCGAAGTGGGGCGTCGCGGGCATCCACGGCGTGCCGCGCCAGCGCCGGTGGGACGCCGTCGCCACGGCGGAGGCGCCCGGCCTCACCGGTGACGAGCTCCACTTCGTCGCGCTCCCGAACCGCGACCTGATCGTCGAGGAGGACGAGCCGCCGGACGCGCTCGTCCCGCTCGCCGAGGCGGTCGAGTCGTCCCTGCGACCGCCGTACCGCGCCGAGGCCGTCCGCCGGGAGGAGAACGTCTGGAGCGTCGCGGCGTCCCGTATCCGCGTCGAGACCTTCCAGGCCGCGGGCGACGAGCTCGAGCTGGTCGCGGGCGCCGACGAGCGCGTGCTGACGGTCGACGGCTCGCGCGTCTTCGGCAGCGAGAAGGCGCTCGAGCAGCTCGGCGAGGCCGAGGGGCGCCACTACGTCGTGCGCGCCAAGCGGCTCGACGGAGACCTCTGGGAGGTCGAGGCCGACCCGCTGTAGGGTCGCTACCCTAAGACGAATGTCGCAGCAGCTGGGATCCCTGGAGAAGGTCCTCCGCTTCGGCGAGGGGCGGCGCGTCAAGCGGCTCGCCGAGCAGGCGGCCTACATCGGCACGCTCGAGCCCGACTTCGAGGCGCTGAGCGACGCCGACCTCGCCGCCAAGACGGCCGAGTTCCGGCAGCGGATCGAGAACGGCGAGCCGGTCGACGAGCTCGTCTTCGAGGCCTTCGCCGCCGTCCGCGAAGCGTTCAAGCGCACGATGGCCATCCGCCTGTTCGACGTCCAGCAGATGGGCGGCATCGTCCTGCACGAGGGCGACATCGCCGAGATGAAGACCGGCGAGGGGAAGACGTTCGTCGCCGTCCAGCCGCTGTATCTCAACGCCCTCACCGGCAGGAGCGCGCACCTCGTCACCGTCAACGACTACCTCGCCAAGCGAGACCCCGAGTGGACGAAGCCGGTCTGGGAGGCGCTCGGCATGCGCGCCTCCTTCATCCAGAACATGATGCCCTTCGACGAGCGGCGCGAGGCCTACGCGGCCGACGTCGTCTACGGCACCAACTCCGAGTTCGGCTTCGACTACCTCCGCGACAACATGGCCGTCACGCTCGACGGCGTCGTCCAGCGGGGCCACGACTTCGCGATCGTGGACGAGGTCGACTCGATCCTGATCGACGAGGCGCGGACGCCGCTGATCATCTCCGGAGAGCCGGAGACCGCGGCGCAGGTCTACTACGACTTCGCGCGCGTCGCCCGTTCGCTGACCG
>DASSMZ010000031.1:0-10492 GCA_035688325.1 Gaiellaceae bacterium | reverse complement strand
CGCGTTCGTCGTGGAACGGGAATGGCCCGGCGTCTCGACGCGCGAGACCGAGCACAAGCTCGGCGTCTGGGCCGGCTCGACCGGCGAGCTCTTCTTCGAGAACGTCGAGGTGCCGGCCGAGAACCTCGTCGGCGAGGAGGGCCAGGGGTTCGAGATCGCGATGTACGGGCTCGACCAGGGCCGCTTCACGGTCGCGGCCGGGGCTTGCGGCGTCGTGCGGGCGTGCCTCGAGCGCTCGGTCGAGTACGCGCGCGAGCGGGAGACGTTCGGGCAGCCGATCGGCAAGTACCAGTTCGTCCAGGACATGATCGCGGAGATGGTGCTCGGCTACGAGACGTCGAAGCTGCTCGTGATGCAGGCGGCGTGGCTGAAGAACCAGGGCGTGCGCAACACGCGCGAGACCTCGCTCGCCAAGTGGCACGCGACCGAGTCGGCGTTCCGCGCGGCGCACCTCGCGATCCAGGTGCACGGCTCGTACGGGTACTCCGCCGAGTACGGGATCGAGCGCTACTTCCGCAACGCGAGGGCGCCGATCATCTACGAGGGCACGACGCAGATCCACAAGCTGATGCAGGCCGAGCACGCGCTCGGCTACCGGAGGCTGAACGGCGACGGCGACGTCTCGCCGATGGCCGCCTGGGCGCCCGCGCTCGCGCAAGCCCGGTAGTGGCGACGCCGACACAGGAGCTGCACCGGATCACGTCCTACGCGCCGCCGTGGGAGACGTGGGACCAGCCGCCGGACGACCCGCGAGCGGTGACGAGCTTCGAGTCGAACGACCTCGAGCGCCTGCCGTGGTTCTACAAGCGCTACGCGCCGGAGCTGCCGCGCGTGCCGCTGCCGCGCGAGCTGCCGCCGACGGAGGCGTCGACGGTCGAGGTGCTCGCCGGCACGGCCGCGGTGCCGGAGCGCGAGCTCGACCTCGCCCAGCTCGGGCGGCTGCTCTTCCTCGCCTCCGGCGTCGTGCGCACGACGACGCGACCCTCCGGCGTCTGGCTCTTCCGCGCCGCCGGCTCGGCCGGCGCGCGCTTCCCGATCGAGCTCTACGTCGCGGTGCCGGAGGGAACTGCGCTGCCGGCGGGCGTGCACTGGTACGACCCGGAGGCGCACGCGCTCGTCCGCGTCGGGCCGCCGCCCCGTTCCGGCGCCGCCGCCGTCGTCTCGACCGGCGTTCCCTGGCGCACGGGCTGGCGCTACCGCGAGCGCGGCTACCGGCACGTCTACTGGGACTCCGGCACGATGCTCTCGCAGCTGCTCGCGGCTGCGGCTTCGGCGGGGGTCGACGCGCGGCTGTACACGCGCTTCCCGGACGCGCAGGTCACGGCGCTGGTCGGTGCCGACGGCGTGCACGAGTGGCCGGTGTCCGTCGTCGCGCTCGGCGGCGGCGCGCCCGCGCTCGAGGCGTCGGGGTCGGCGGCGCCCGGCGCGGTCGACGCGGACCCGGTCGAGTTCCCGCTCGAGACCGCGGCGCAGCGGGCGGGCGACCGGGACGAGCTCGGCGAGCCGTGGTCGTGGGCCGAGCCGGCCGAGGTGCCGCTGCGGGACTCGCCGCCGGTCGAGACGGTCGTGCTGAGCCGGAGCTCGCAGCGGCGGATGGATCCCTCGCGCGGCCTCTCCGGCGACCTCCTGCGGACGGCGTTCGCGGCCGCGACGCGCGGAATCGAGGTGCCCCACCGGGTCGTCGTCAACGACGTCGAGGGCTTCGAGCCCGGCGTCTACCGCTGGCCCGAGCTCGCCCGCGGCGGGAGCTTCCGGCAGGACCTGTACCGCGTCGGCGTCGACCAGGGCCTGCCGCGCGACGCGGCCTTCGTCGTGATCGGCGTGACCGACGTGGCGCGGCTCGACGACCGCGAGTACCGCGAGGCGCAGCTGGCTGCCGGGCTCGTCGAGGGCCGCCTGCACCTGCTCGCGTACGCGCTGGGCGCGGGCGCCTCGGGCATGACGTTCCTCGACAGCGACGTCCCCGGGCTGCTCGGCGAGCAGGTCGACACGCTGCTCTTCACCTGCGTCGGCGTCCCCGAGTACGCCTCGAAGCGCGGCGGCCTCCCCGGTGCGCCGAGCGAGTTCCGGCAGGTCACGCCCCGGTTGGACGACCAGGGCTAGGGGTCGCGCGGGAGCGCCGGCGCGCCGGCGACGACGTCGAACCGCGTGGTCGGCTCGACCTCCATCAGGCGCACGAGCAGCGGGATCACGGCGAGGATCGGGATCCCGCAGATCGGCCAGAGGATCTGGTAGCCGTCGGTCGAGCCGAGGTACGGCCGCGCGAGGTCGATCGCGAGCCCCGCGACGGGCGCGCCGATGAGCAGGCCGATTCCCTTCGTCGTCGTCGCGAGCCCGGAGGCCGCGCCGCGGTGCTGCGCGGGGACGATCTTGTAGAGCAGCCCCCACGCGAGGGTCATCACCGTGCCGCCGGCGATCGCGACCAGGCCGATCAGGCCGAGGTACCACGCATGCCACTGCGTCGCCAGCCCGCCGACGAGGTACCCCGAGCCGTAGACGAACGACGCGAAGAAGATCACGCGCGCGAGCCCGAACCGGTCGCCGAGCCGCCCCGCGAAGACGGCCGCGACCACGTAGCCGGCCGCGACCGCGGCCAGGATCTCGCCGGAGACCGTCTTCGACTCGTGGAGCCCGTCGACCACGTAGAGGATGACGAAGCTGCGCGCGGCCGCGAACGTCCCCTCCCACGCCGAGTTCGCGATCAGGAAGCGGCGGACGTCGCCTTCCTCCTTGAAGATGCTCCAGCTGCGCTTGATGTACGCGGCGAAGCCCTCGAACACGCGGCCGTGCCCGCCGTCCTCGCGGATGAGCAGGATCGTCGCGCCGCAGGCGAGCGTGGTGACGGCGGCCGCGGTCAGGAACGGCGCCGGCGACCACACCTTGAGCAGGAAGTTCCCGCCGACGAGCGCGATGCCGAGCGCGATCCCGCGCAGCACGTGCTGCACCCCCTGCGCACGGCCGTACGACGCCAGCGGCAGCACGTCCGGGTAGAGCCCGCGGTACGGCGGCTCGTAGAGGTAGTAGGCGAAGTAGAACGCCAGCACGAGCATCACCGTCGTCCAGAGGTTCGGCATGAACGGGATCAGCAGCAGGCAGAACGCCATCGGGCCGAGGCCGACGAGCATGAACGGGCGCCGGCGCCCGAGCGGCGTGTGGAAGGAGTCGCTCCAGGGCCCGACGACGGGCGAGAGCGTCAGCGCGAACAGGCCCTCGGCGCCGATCGCGAGGCCGATCAGCGAGCCCGACTCGGTGAACGTGCTCAGCAGCGGCGGCAGCGCGACCGAGATCGTCGTGATCGAGAAGGCGAGGCCGAAGGCGCCGAAGCCGAGCGTCCAGAACAGGCGACGGGGGACTTGGGGCGCGCGGACGAGCGCCGCGGAGTCGGATGTCGTCGCCACTACGCCGTCGCCGTCGCGAGGTCGGGCGCGAGGCCGCCGGTGACGATCTCGACGAGCGTCCGCTCGGCGCGGGCGAGCTCGTCGTCCGTGTCCGGCAGCCGCCCGAGCACCCACCCCGTCAGCAGCTCCTCGACCGCGCCGTAGAAGACGTAGCTCGCGAGCCGGGCGTCGAGGTCGGCGCGGATCGAGCCGTCGGCCTGGCCGCGCTCGACGATCTCCTGGATGGCGGCGAACGACTCGACGATCTCGTCCATCTCCCCGCGCAGGTGCTGGCTGCGCGTCACCTCGAGCACGAGCACGCGGACGAGGTCGGGTTCGCGCCGCCACGACCGCAGCAGGATCTCGGCGACCTTGCGCAGCTGCTCGCGCGGCGAGTCGCCGGCTTCCTCGACGCTCCGGATCGTCTCGATCAACGCGCGCCACGTCTCGCGGAAGACCGCGCGGAGCACGTCCTCCTTCGAGGCGAAGTAGTGGTAGAGCAGCCCGTGCGCGACGCCGGCCTGCTCCGCGATGTCGCTCACGCGGCTGGCGTGGTAGCCCTTGCGCGCGAACACCCGCACCGCCGCGTCGAGCAGCCGCCGGCGCTTCTCTTCCTGCGCATCCGTGCGGTTCGGCACCCGGGGC
The DNA here is from genome assembly GCA_035688325.1 of Gaiellaceae bacterium. GTDB lineage: Bacteria > Actinomycetota > Thermoleophilia > Gaiellales > Gaiellaceae > AC-32. The sequence continues at coordinate 6,470 of DASSMZ010000031.1, read as the reverse complement.
GGAGTGTAGTTACTGGCCCTCGTCGGTCCGGTTCCCGCGCGGCAGCGCGTCACTGAGGTGCCCGAGCGCCTGCGTGAACTCGCCGGGGATGATCCAGACCTTGTTCGACTCACCCTGGGCGATCTGCGGGAGCATCTGCAGGTACTGGTATGCGAGCAGCTTGGGGTCGGCGTCGCCTTCGTGGATCGCCCTGAAGACGGTCTCGATCGCCTTCGACTGGCCCTCCGACTCGAGCACGAGCGCCTGCTTGCGCCCTTCCGCCTTCAGGATCGCGCTCTCCTTCTCGCCCTGGGCGGTGAGGATCTGCGACTGCTTGACGCCCTCGGCGGTCAGGATCGCGGCCCGCTTGTCACGGTCCGCCCGCATTTGCTTTTCCATCGCGTCCTTGATCGTCGCGGGCGGGTCGATCGCCTTCAGCTCGACGCGGTTCACGCGAATGCCCCACTTGCCCGTCGCCTCGTCGAGGACCCCGCGGAGCTGCCCGTTGATCTGGTCGCGCGAGGTGAGCGTCTCCTCGAGCTGCATCCCGCCGATCACGTTGCGGAGCGTCGTGACCGTCAGCTGCTCGATTGCCTGGATGTAGTTCGCGACCTCGTACGTGGCCGCCTTCGGGTCGGTGATCTGGAAGTAGAGGACGGTGTCGATGTTGACCACGAGGTTGTCCTCGGTGATCGCGGGCTGCGGCGGGAACGAGACGACCTGCTCGCGCAGGTCGATCAGCGGCCTGAGCCGGTCGACGAACGGGATCACGAGCGAGACGCCGGCGTTCAGCGTCGTCCGGTAGCGCCCGAGCCGCTCGACCACTCCGGCCTCGGCCTGCGGCACGATCCGGACCGTCCGCCAGAGCGTCAGGATCACGACGAACGCCACCGCGGCCAAGACGATGAGCGCGATCACCATCGAACCTCCTTACTGGTACACGAGCGCGGTAGCGCCCTCGATCTTCACGACCTCGACCCGGTCGCCAGGCTCGTAGGTCTCGCCGGCCATGTACGCACGGGCCGACCATTCCTCGCCGCCGATGCGGACGCGGCCGCCGTCGATGTCGACCCGCTGCAGCACGACCGCCTTGGCGCCCGCGAGCGCGGCGGTTCCCGTTCGCAGCTCCGCAGGCATGCGCAGGTGTGCCTTCGCGATCGGGCGAACCAGGAGCAGGGACGCGGCAGCGCCGGCGATGAAGACGATCACCTGCAGGATGGCGCCGCCGCCGAGCAGGGCGACGATCAGCGCGAGGAGCGCCGCGAGCGCGACGGGGCCGAGGAAGAAGAGCCCCGGCGTGAAGATCTCGCCCACCGCCAGCGCCAGCGCCGCAATCGCCCAGATGGCCCAGCCAGGCACACGGCGATCCTAACTCCGGTCAACGGACAGACCCAGCGCCGCGGGCAGCGCGAACAGGTCCGGCAACCGGTTGTCGGCGTCGGAAAAGCGGGCTTCGCGGTCGAGCAGGAACGCCCGCTCGATCCCCGCGGCCCGGGCGCCCTCGACGTCGTCCTCGATCGAGTCGCCGACCATCGCCGCGTCCTGCGGATCCACCCCGAGCCGCTCGAGCACGGCGCGGAAGATCGTCGGGTGCGGCTTCGTCCGGCCGAACGCGCCCGAGCCGATCGCCGCCTGCACGTCGAGGCGGTGGTGCGCGACGAACGCGTCGAGGTCGCGGCCGGTGTTCGACACGAGCCCGAGCTTGAGCCCGCGCGCGCGGAGGTCGTCCAGCACCGGCAGCGCGTCCTCGTAGATCTCGAAGTGCTCGGCGTGCTCCCAGGCGCGCGTCATCGCGAGCGCGCATTCGTAGGCGGAGCTTGTGTTGCCGCCCATGCCGCGGATGATCCGCTCGGTGAAGGCGACCCAGATCTCCTCGTCGTGCTCGAGCTCCGGGTGGCGGCGGATGCCCTCGACCGCCCGCTCGCGCGCGGTCGCGTAGAGGTCCGGGTCGAGCTGCAGCCCGAAGCGCGCGCCCAGCCGGCGGTAGCCCTCGGGGCCGAGCTCGGGCCCCGGCCGTGCGATCGTGAAGTCGACGTCGAAGAGAACCGCCCGCAGCATCGTCAGGAGGCTTCTAGCAGCCAGCGGGCGACGTCGGCGTGCGCGCGCCGGTGCTCGCCGTCGAACGCCCACGCGATCGTCTGCCCGATCGTCCAGCCGCGCGCCCGCTCGCGGTCGAGCGAGAGCTCGGACACGAGCCGGTCGAAGCGCGCCAGCACCTCGCCGCGGGAGTGGCCGAGCTCGCGCGAGCGCACGATCGGCGCGATTCCGAACTCCCGCTCGCCGGCAAGCGGCTTCGGGTCGATCGCCAGCCACGGCTCGCGCTGCGCCGCCAGGACGTTGTCGCCGTGGAGGTCCTGGTGCAGCAGCACCTGCGGGCCCTGCGTCCGCGACAGCTGCTGCAGCGCCTCGAGCGCCGCGTCGAGCAGCTTCCGCTCGAACGGCCGGCCGAACCGATCCCACGTCTCCTCGAGCGAATCGGCCCACCAGACGGCCTCGGCCGTGAGCGAGCGAAACGGTGAGCCCGCCGGCTTCCAGAGGCGCGGGAGCAGCTCGACGAACACGTCGAGCGCGGCCTCGGCGCCCGCGGCCGAGAGCGGCGTTCCCGGTACGCAGCGCTCGAGCAGGAGCGCGCACTCCTCGGGCTCCTCGTCGAGCAGACGGACGGCGCCGTCGCCGTCCCAGAGCCGCAGCGCCTCCGCCTCGTGCTCGCTCTCGCGGTGCGGCTCCTGCACCTTGAGCACGACGTCCTCCCCGTCCCGCGTCCGCGCGGGCGCGACCAGGATCGACGCGACGCCGCCGCCGAACGGCTCGCCGACGACGAGCCCTCTGCGCTCGACTAGGACAGAGCCGGCCAGCGGTACGCGTCCGCCTGACGGTTCTTCAGCGACGGCAGCTTGTCGCGCACGTCGCGGAGCCGCGCCCGGTCGAGCTCCGCGGTGATCACCGTCTCCTCGTCCGGGGCCTGGGCGAGCACGATTCCCCAGGGATCGACGATCAGCGACCGCCCGTACGCCGGCTTGCCCGGCAGCGTCTCACCGACCTGCGCCGGCGCCGCGACGTAGTACTGGTTCTCGATCGCCCGCGCGCGCAGGAGCACGTGCCAGTGATCCTTGCCCGTCGGGGTCGTGAAGTGCGCCGGCACGGTCACGAGCGCCGCGCCCTCGAGCGCGAGGATCCGGAAGAGCTCCGGGAAGCGGACGTCGTAGCAGACGGTCAGCCCCACCGGCCAGCCCTCGCCCTGGACGACCACCGGCTCCGCGCCGGGCTCCTCGGCCTCCGACTCGCGGTAGACATGGCCGCCGACCTCGACGTCGAAGAGGTGGATCTTGCGGTAGAGCCCGAGCAGCTCGCCGTCCGGCCCGAACGCGAGCGACGTGTTCGAGAGCTTCTCGCGACCCTCGCGCTTCTCCGAGATCGAGCCGCCGATCAGCGTGATTCCGTGCGTGCGCGCCCAGCCCGCCATCGCCTCGACCGACTCGCCGCCCTCGAGCGGCTCGGCGGCCGCGTGCAGCTCCGCCGTCGAGCCGATCGCGTTCCACTTCTCCGGCAGCGCGACGAGGTCGGCGCCGGTGGCGGCCGCGCGCGCGACGAGCCGCTCGGCCTGCTCGAGGTTCGCCGCCTTGTCGGCGCGGCTCGTCATCTGCACGCAGGCCACGCGAAGGAGGTCGCTCACGGGCCGAGGATAGCTTTCGAGCATGGAGGCGACCGCCGCCGCGCCCTCGCGCGCCCGCGTGCTCCACGCGTTCCGGAGCCGCGACTTCCGCCTGCTCTGGACGGGGCAGGCGATCTCGCTGCTCGGCGACGCGGCCTTCCTCGTCGCGCTCGGCTGGCGCACCTTCACGCTGACCGGGTCGGCTCGCTCGCTCGGCCTCGTGCTGACCTTCCAGGGCGTCGGAACGCTCTCGACGGTGCTCCTCGGCGGCGCGCTCGCCGACCGCTACGACCGCCGCACGCTGATGCTCGTCTCCGACGGCGCGCGCTTCGTCGTGATCGGCGCGCTCGCCGTCGTCGACGGGACCGGCCACCTGAGCCTCGGCTTCCTCGTCGCGATCGCGCTCGTCGAAGGCCTCGCGACCGGCTTCTTCACGCCCGCGCTCGGCGGGCTGATCCCGCTGGTCGTCGAGGAGCCCGGCCTCGGCTCGGCGAACGCGCTGATCGGGCTCGCGCGCCAGACGAGCTTCATCGTCGGCCCGACCGTCGCATCCGTGCTCTACGGCTTCGCCGGCGCGACGGTCGTCTTCGGCTTCAACGCCGTCTCGTACCTCGTCTCCTTCGCCTTCGTCCGGGCCACCCGGCCACGGGCCGCCGAACGCGCAGCCGCCGAAGGGACGTTCCGTGAGATCCGCGCCGGGATCCGCTACGTGACGGGCGTGCCGTGGCTCTGGATCACGATCTGCCTCTTCGCCTTCGTGCTGATGTTCCAGTGGGCGCCGATCCAGGTGCTCACGCCGAAGCTCGTCCGCGAGCACTTCGACCTCGGCGTACGCGCCTACGGGCTCGTCTTCTCGGCGATCGGTGCCGGGATGGTGCTCGGCTCCGTGCTGGTGGCCCAGCTGAACCTGCACCGCCGCCGCGGGTTGATCTCGTACCTGATCTGGATCCTCAACAGCGTGCTCGTGATCGTCTTCGCGCTCTCGCCGTGGTTCGCGGTCTCCGTCGCGGCCGCGTTCGTGCGCGGGATCTGCATCGGCTTCGGCGTCACGATCTGGGAGACGATGCTGATGCAGCTCGTACCGCAGCACATGCTCTCGCGGGTCGTGAGCCTCGACTGGTTCGGTTCGCTCGGCCTGACGCCGTTCGGCCTCTTGCTCACCGGCGCCGTCTCGGGACTCGCCGCTCCCGGGACGCTCATCGCGCTCGGCGCCTCCGTCTCGATCTGCATCATCTCGGCAGGCTTGCTCTCGAAGCAGATCAGGACGATCGACTGATGCCGCGCCCGGTCTACTGGCGGCCGAAGTACGGCACGCGCTCGTCGCGGCACAAGGCGTGGGCGCGCCAGGAGGCAAAGCGCGAGGAACGCGTGCGGCGAGAGCCACCCTCGGCGCTCCGCGGCTGGCTCCGCCGGCTGCTCCGGCGATAACCGCGCTCGCCCAGGTCAGAACATGTCTCCTCCGAGGCTTTGGCTGGCGATTGCCCTTTCGACCGCATCCGCCATCCACGGCTCAAGGGGCGCTGGCTGATCATGGTGCTCGGGGAGTTCCTCGACCTCGGCTCGGCTCATGCGAATCTACGCCGCGCGATCGTCCACCCTGATCCTCGTCACAGCCCCCGCAGGAACGGCGTGGTGCGCCTTGCGGAGACTGTGCGAGACGCTGATCACGAGGTAGCTCTCGCCGGGCGCGTAGCTCGCCCAAGAGACCTTGCCGGCATTTCCGTCGCTCGCCTCGACACGGAAGCCTTTAGCGCTGTCGTCGCGACCGAGCATCCCCTCGGGGAAAGACCACAGACGGGGCAGCTTGCTCCTCGTCGGTACTCATGAAGCCCGACGCAGTCTGCCAGCACCTCGCCGCCCGCTCGGGTGACATTCCCGCGCGCTGGCCCAAGGCACCCCAGTTATCACTCGAACTGCGTGTCGGCCGGTTGCGCGGCTGGGTAGGGTGGATGGTCAGATGACGACGGCGATCTTGCCGCGAGCGCGGCCCTCTCTGAGGTACTGGATCGCGGCAGGCACCTCTTCGAGCGGGAACGTCTTGTCGACGACTGGCCTGATAGTGCCCGCTTCGAGCAGCTTCCGAAGTTCCTCCAGGTCCTCCTGACGCTCCTTCGAGATGAAGAAACCAAGCTTCTGCCGGACGAAGGGCGAGAGTGCGGCGGCGCGCAACTGACGGCGGATGCCGAGCCATTTGCCCGCGTCCTCGCCGCCGACGATCACCAGTGTCCCCCGCGGTGTCAACGCCCGCCGGAGGTCGGAGAGCGAGCGGTTGCCGGCGATATCGAGAATGACGTCGTACCGGTTGCGACCGTCAACGAAGTCCTCTCGCGTGTAGTCGACTACGTGGTCGGCACCTATCGAGCGCACCAGTTCGGCTTTTGAGGCGCTGCAAACGCCGGTCACCTCGGCGCCGTCCGCTTTTGCGATTTGGACAGCGAAGGTACCGACGCCTCCGCCCGCACCGGTGATCAGCACGCGCTGGCCGGAGCGGACGCCTCCCTGCTCGCGGACCGCCTGCAGTGCCGCGAAGCCGGAGATCGGGACGACTGCGGCCTGCTCGAAAGTCACGTTTTCGGGCTTCGGCAAGAGGCGATCTGCGCGAGCGACGGCGTACTCGGCAAAAGACCCACGGCACGTGCCAAACACCTCCTGTCCCGGCCGAAACTCGGTCACCTCGGCCCCCACCGCCTCGATACGTCCGGCCACGTCGTACCCGAGCAGCGCGTTCTTCGGGGCGCGGATCCCGAAGCCCGCAAGGCGCATCGCGTACGGCGTCCCGGTCATCAGGTGCCATACGCCCTGGTCGACGCCCGCTGCGTGCACGTGCACCAACACGTCC
>DASSMZ010000017.1:0-5079 GCA_035688325.1 Gaiellaceae bacterium | reverse complement strand
CTCGAAGAAGAGGATCGCGCCGTCGGTGTCGAGCTCCCACGGCGTGCCCATCGTCTGCATGAGCAGCCAGAGACAGCCGCCGACGAGCGGCGCGGAGACCGTGCCGCCGCGGATCGCGCGCGTGTACGGGTCGTCCGGGTTCGGCGGCACCGGCCCGAGGGCGTCGGCGGTCAACACCTCGAGCAGCCGCGTGCGGGTGAACTCGGTCACCTCGGGATCGCCGACTCCCACGAGGCCGTTGCCGTAGACGGTCGGCATGCCGGTGCGCTGACGGATCGCGACGTGCAGCGCCGTGATGTCCGAGAAGCCGACGAGCGGCTTGGGGTTGGCGGCGATCGCGTCGAAGTCGAGGTGCGGGATCGTCTGCGCCGAGCCGTAGCCGCCCTGCAGCGCCTGGACGACGTCGACCTCGGGGTCGGCGAAGAGCGCGTTCAGGTCGGCGGCCCGGTCCTGGGCGCTGCCGGCGACGTAGTCGTCGCGGTCGTACACGTGCTCCCCGAGCTTGACCCGGTAGCCGTGCGACTCCCACCACTCGACGCCACGGAGCACGTCCGAGCGCGCGTCGTAGGGGCTCGCAGCGGCTGCGACGCCGATCGTCCCGCCCGCGGGCAGCGGCCTCATCGGGGCGATTCTCCCGGAAGGTCGCGTGCGGGTGGGAGCGGTTGCACCCGCCCTGCGGCGGCCTGCTGCATCCGACGGCGGCGGCGCTCGAGCTCGCGGCGCGAGCGCTCGAGGTGGCGGCGCAGGCTCGCCTCGAGCCACGGCCCCGGCTCCCGGGCGCCGGGCTCGCCGCGGAGCGAGGCCAGCTCGCGCCAGAGGTCCGGGCCGGGGTCGGCGTCGCCCATCGCGCCCCAGCAGGCGCGGCGGGCGCGGCGGCCCCGCCGTCCGCGCTCGATCCGGAACGCCTCGTGCGAGAGGTCGGCGCAGAGCCAGTTCAGGCCGACGCGCGCAAGGTGGCGCTTCGCGTTCGTGGGGTCGGCGAGCGCCCGCTCGAGGTGCTCGACGTCGGCCTGGGTCTGCTCGTGCGGGTAGCGCGGCGCGTCGATCGCGTCGATCCCGTGCAGACCACGCGCGAGCGCGGTGAAGCGCCGCCGCTCGTCGCCCGGCTCGACCGCGGGGAGCTCGAGCCCGTGCCTGCGCAGCTCGCGCGCACGGGCGTCGAGGTCGAGCGACGGGGTGTCCAGCAGCAGCCGCGCCGAGAGCTCCGTCAGCTTCGCGAGGTAGTCGAAGTCGACCGTGTCGGTCGTGTCGTACTGCGTGTGGTACTCGGTGCGGTCGAAGCTGTCGGTGAAGGTCGAGATGTTGATGCCCGGGATGCCGGCCGCGAGGAACGGCCAGACCTCCGTCCACGTGTTCGGCCGGTCGAGCCGCCAGCCGTGCGGCAGCAGCCGGTCGCGTTCGGCCGCGCGGCAGTGGCGGCGGATCCATCCGACGAGCTCCGGCGGGACGTCGAGGCTGAAGACGTCGCCGCGGCGGCCCGAGCCCTCGACGTTGAGGTAGAACGGCGAGCCCGTCGTCCATTCAGGGTGCTCGGCCACGACCTGGTACCAGGCGCCGTAGCACCAGTCGTACGCCGACTCCGCGATCCCGTACTCCTCGGCGGTGTGCGAGACGAACGCGATCGTGCGCTCTGGCTCGACCCCCGCCTCCGTGAACGCCCGCGCGAGCTCGAGCGTGACCGCGACGCCGGTCGCGTCGTCGAACGCGGCGCGGAACCAGCCGTCGTGGTGGCCGGCGACGATCGTCGGCGCGCCCGGCTTGCGGCCCGGCAGGTAGCCGACGACGTTCCACCCGCTGCTCGGCGCCCGCGGCGCGCGCAGCACGACCCGCACGCGGCCGTCGAGCTTCGGTGCGTCCTCGCGGCGGATCGTCACGCACGGCGGGCCTTCCGCGTGCCAGATCCCGTCGAACGTCCCGAGCGCCTCCGGCGCCTGGTAGAACGGCCCGCCCTCGGGCGCGTAGAGCACCAGCGCCTTCGCGCCGCGCAGGCCCAGCTCGAGCCCGACGTGGTAGGGCCAGAGCCGTTCCACCCGCCATTCGACGAGCGCGACCTTGCCGGCGACGTCGAGCCGGTCGAGCTGCCTGCGGCCGCCGCGGCCGACGCGGACGAGCTCGCCCTCCACGCCCTTCGCGCCGGTCTCGGGCACGCCGCCGAACGAGGCGCCCTCGACGCGGGTGCCGTCGGCGAGCTCGACGAACGCCTCCTCGAGCCGCCAGCCGTCGACGGGCACGGGCTCCTCGACCACGTCCAGCCCGAGCGAGCGCAGCTCGCCGCCGATGAAGTCGACCGCCTCCCGCTCCTCCGGCGTGCCGGCCACGCGGAAGCCGAGCGGGTGCGACCCGAGCGCCGCCAGCCGCTCGACCACGTGCTCGAGGTACTCCGGCGCGAACTTCACGCCCGGCCCTCCTCCAGGCCGACGAGCGTCTCGCGGACGAGCGCTCCGATCGTCGCGAGGTCGTAGCCGCCCTCCTGCACCACGACCGTCGGCAGCCCGAGCGAGCCGAGCAGCCGCCCGGCCTCGCGGAACGCCGCACCCGTGACGCGGAGCGGGCTCTCCGGGTCGCCCTCCGCCGCGTCGACGCCGAGCGCGACGACCAGGGCGGCGGCGCCGTGCGCCCAGCCGACGAGCTCCGCGACCGCCTCCAGCCACGGCCCGTCGGCGGAGCCGGGAGCGAGCGGGAGGTTCAGATTCGACTCGCCGCTCTCGTCCGCGAAGCCGAGGAAGTGCGGGAACCACCCGGCGGCGGGGTCGACGTGGGCTGAGCCCGTGCGCACCTCGTCGCGCCCGCGGAAGATCTCCTGCGTCCCGTTGCCGTGGTGCGCGTCGAGATCGAGCACGGCGACCGGGTCCGCTTGCGCGAGCGCCCCCGCGGCGATCGCTGCGTTGTTCAGGTAGCACGAGCCGCCGTAGGCCGAGCGCGTCACGTGGTGGCCGGGCGGCCGTGTGCAGGCGTACGCGGCGGGCTCGCCGGCGACGACGAGGTCGACCGCCGTCAGCGCTGCATCGGCCGCCGCGCGGGCCGCCTCCCACGTCCCCGGGCCGACGAGCGTCATCGTGTCGTAGGCGAACCAGCCGGGCCGGGCCCAGACGGCGGCGGCCTCGCGGCGCGCGCCGAGCTCGCGGTGCGCGAAGACGTACGGCACGACCTGCTCCTGTGGCAGGTCGGCCGCGCTCCACTCGTCCCACGCAGAGGCGAGGTAGGCGAGCAGCGCCTCGTCGTGCACGGCCAGCAGCGCGGCGTCGTCGTGCGGCTGCGCCTCGACCACCCGCGCGTCGAGGGCGTCGAGGATCGCGCGCGCCCGCGCGGGTGTCTCGGCGGCCGGCGTCGCCGTCCCCACCCAGATCTCGGCGGCCGGCTCGTGGAGCAGGCAGCGATCGCTCCAGACGACCGGCATGGAAAGCTCCACGCGGCGACTCTACAGTCCTCCCGTGGCCGCGTCCGCTCCAGCCCCGCGAGGCCCGAGACCGCGCGAGCTCGGGATCGTGATCGGCGCCCTCGACCCGGGCCCGACCGACTCGATCGCCGACGTCGGCGGGATCCGCGTCGGCCACGCGACGGTCTGGCGCGACGAGCCGGACCCACCGGAGGGGCGAGGCGTCGGTCGCAGCGGCGTCACCGCCGTCGTGCCGCGCTCGCTGCCGCTGCCGGCGGGCGTCGCCGTGCTGAACGGCGCCGGCGAGCTGACCGGCTCGCACGAGATCCGCGAGTGGGGCCGGCTCGAGACGCCCGTCTACCTCACGGCGACGATGGCGGTCGGCCGCGTCTATGACGGCGCGGTCGAGGTCGCCGTCCGCGACGACCCGCGGGTCGGGGTCGACGACGTGCTGATCCCCGTCGTCGGCGAGTGCGACGACAGCTGGCTGAGCGAGGCGCGCGTCGTCCAGGTCGAGTCGGCCGACGCCGCGCGTGCCGTCGACCGCGCGACTGGCTGGCCGTTCGCCGAGGGCGCCGTCGGCGCGGGAGCCGGCATGAGCTGCCTCGGCTGGAAGGGCGGGATCGGCTCGGCGAGCCGCGTCGCGGGCGACCACGTCGTCGGCGTGCTCGTGCTCGCGAACTTCGGCTCCGGGCACCAGCTCACGATCTCCGGCGTCCCGGTCGGCCGCCACCTGCCGAGCCAGGGCCGCTCGGCGGAGGCCGGGAGCTGCATCGCCGTCGTCGCGACCGACGCGCCGGTCGGGCCGCAGTCGCTGGAGCGAGTCGCGCGCCGCGCCGGCCTCGGCCTGGCGCGAACCGGCTCGGTCGCCCACCACGGCAGCGGGGAGATCTTCGTCGCGTTCTCGACCTTCGACGGCGGGGGCGAGCTCGGCGGCAGCGACCTCAACCGGCTCTTCGCGGCGACGGTCGAGGCGACCGAGGAGGCCGTCGTGAACGCGCTCTGGGCGGCGCCGGACGTGACCGGCCGCGACGGACGTCTCGAGCGCGGGCTCCCGCACGACGAGGTCCTCGAGCTGCTGCGCGGGCACGGAGCGCTCGCGTGAAGATCCTCGTCGTGGGCACCGGCGGCGTCGGCGGCGCGGTCGCGGCCGTGGCGCAGCGGCGCGACTTCTTCGAGCGGATGACCTTCGCCGACCTCGACCCCGCGCGGCCGCAGGCGCTGGTCGACCGGCTCGACGACCGTCGCTTCGCGGCGGCGCAGGTGGACGCGTCCGACCGGTCGAGCGTCGCCGGGCTGGCGCGCGAGCACGACGTCGTCCTCAACGCGACCGACCCACGCTTCAACCTGCCGGTCTTCGAGGCGGCGCTCGAGACGCGCTGCACGTACCTCGACATGGCGATGTCGCTCTCCGAGCCGGGCGTCCTGCTCGGCCAGCGCCAGCTCGAGCAGCAGGAGCGCTGGGCCGACGCCGGGCTGCTCGCGCTCGTCGGGATCGGCGTTGAGCCCGGGCTCTCGGACGTCTTCGCCCGCTACGCGGCCGACCACCTCTTCGCCGGGATCGACGAGGTGGCGGTGCGGGACGGCGCCGACCTCGAGGTCGAGGGCTACGAGTTCGCGCCGACGTTCTCGATCTGGACGACGATCGAGGAGTGCCTCAACCCGCCGCTCGTCTGGGAGCGCGAGCGCGGCTGGTACACGAC
>DASSMZ010000009.1:0-3064 GCA_035688325.1 Gaiellaceae bacterium | reverse complement strand
CAGCAGGAGCAGGACGTCGATCCGCGAGAGGCGCCGCTGCTCGTCGGTCGAGCGCTCGAGCCGCTGGGCGAGCGCCAGCGCCCCGGAGGCGTCGCCCTCGTCGAGCGCGAGCTCGACCGCGCCCATCCGCGAGATCGCGTTCAGCTCCGACTGGGCGAACAGCGAGCGCGCCTCGTCGAGGCGGCCCTGCCGCCGGCGCAGCTCGCCGAGCCGCGCGATCCCGTCGACGAGCGAGGCGCGCCGGCCGCGGCCGAGCACGTCGATCGCCGCCGTCAGCTCCTGCTCGGCCTCGTCCCACGTTCCCTGCTGGAGCAGCACGGAGGCGTACTGCGTGCGGCACACGTTGAAGAGCGTGCGCAGCTCCCACCGCTGCGCGAACTCCTTCACCTCGTCGCACCACTGCGTCGCGCGCTCGACGTCGCCGACCCGCTCGCACGCGGCGATCAGGTTGCAGCAGACCTTCCCGATCCACATCAGGTCGCCGACCTCGCCGGCCGTCGCGGCGACCGCGGCCTCGTCGAGGCGGCGCATGCCCTGGTCGACTTCGCCCTCCTGGACGAGCGCGAGGCCCTCGAGCGAGCGGCCGGCGACCTGCACGTCCTCGCTGCCGGCCTGCGCGCCGAGCTCGACGGCGCGGGCCGCCGCCGCGCGCGCCGCGTCGGGCGTGCGGGTCTGCAGCGCGACCTCCGCCTCGCGCACCGCGAGCCAGCCGTGCTCCGCCGACACCGGCTCGTCTGCGAGCAGCCTCGCGGCTCGCTCGAGCCAGCCCTGCGCCACGGCGGCCCGGCCGCCGAACAGGAGCGAATCCCAGGCGAGCGCCGAGGCGACGCGCGCCGCCCCGAGCGGGTCGCCTGCCGCGCGGTAGAGCCGGAAGGCCCGCTCGCGCGCGGCGAGGGTGGCGTCCGCGTCGTCGAGCCACCAGTGGGCGAGGCCCATGCCCTCGAGCGCCTCGGGGTCGTCCTCGCCGCCGCGGAGGTGCTCGAGCGCCTGCTCCCACCGGCCGGTCGCGAGCGCCTGCCAGCCGGCCCGCACGTCTGTCATGGCAGGAGTATCCCGCGCGCTACGGCTCGTAGCTGCCGGGCACCCACGCGTGAGTGCTGACGCCGATCGCGTTCCAGGCGTTGATCGCGACGAGCAGGCTGACGAGCGCGCCGAGCTCGTCCTCGGAGTAGTGCCGCGCGACGGCTTCCCACTCCTCGTCGGGCACGTGGTCGTCGGCCATCAGCGTCACCGCCTCGGCGAACGCCAGCGCCGCGCGCTCGCGCTCGTCGAAGAACGGCGCGTCGTGCCAGGCCGTCAGCGCGTAGATGCGCTGCTCCGTCTCGCCGGCGGCCTTCGCGTCCTTGGTGTGCATGTCGATGCAGTAGGCGCAGCCGTTCAGCTGCGAGGCGCGGACGCGGACGAGCTCGGCGAGGCGCGGGTCGAAGCCGACCCGCTCGAGCTCCTCCCGCGCCGCGCGGTCGAGCCGGCTCATCGCGGCCGAGAACGCCGGCGCGTGGCGGTCGAAGTCGAGGCGGACCGGGATCTCCATGCCGGCCAACGATAGGCATCCACCAGGCTCACCCGCTCCGGGTGATGCGCCTGCGCCGGCCGGCGGGCAGCCTCGAGACGACGGAACCCGTAGGGGAGGCATCGAGATGGGCAAACGGTTCAAGGGCACGATCGACGTCGACATCCGCGACTCGCAACCCGACTGGGAGCCGTACCTCCAGCCGGTCGCGCCGTCGGGATCGCCGAACGTCCTCTACATCGTCCTCGACGACACCGGCTTTTCGGCGATGGAGCCGTGGGGCGGCCTGATCGAGACGCCGAACATCAACCGGCTCGCCGAGAACGGCCTCACCTACACGAACTGGCACACGACGGCGCTCTGCTCGCCGACGCGGTCGTCGCTCCTGACCGGGCGCAACCACACCACGAACGGCATGGCCTGCATCGCCGAGGCGACGACCGGCTTCCCGAACGGCAACGGCCACATCCCGTTCGAGTGCGCGACGATCGCCGAGGTGCTCGGCGAGCGGGGCTGGAACACGTACATGCTCGGCAAGTGGCACCTCTGCCCGCTAGACGAGATGAACATGGCCTCGACGAAGCGCAACTGGCCCGTCGGCCGTGGCTTCGAGCGCTTCTACGGCTTCCTCGGCGGCGAGACGAACCAGTGGTTTCCGGACCTGGTCTACGACAACCACCCGGTCGAGCAGCCGGCGATGCCGGAGGATGGCTACCACCTCACCACCGACCTGACCGACAAGGCGATCGAGTTCATCAAGGACGCCAAGGTGATCGCGCCCGACAAGCCGTTCTTCATGTACTTCTGCCCGGGCGCGACCCACGCGCCGCACCACGCGCCGAAAGAGTGGATCGAGAAGTACAAGGGCCGGTTCGACATGGGCTACGAGGCCTATCGCGAGCAGGTCTTCGCGCGCCAGAAGGAGCTCGGGATCTTTCCGGCCGACGCCGAGCTGTCGCCGATCAACCCCTATGCCGGCGAGAAGAACGTAGAGGGCAAGCCCTGGCCGGAGCTCGACGTCACGCGGCCGTGGGACTCCCTCTCGGACGACGAGCGCCGTCTGTTCTCGCGAATGGCCGAGGTCTATGCCGGCTTCCTCTCGCACACCGACCATGAGATCGGGCGCCTGCTCGACTTTCTCGAGGAGTCGGGCCAGCTGGAGAACACGATCGTCGTGTTCGTCTCCGATAACGGCGCGAGCGCCGAGGGCGGCCCGAACGGCTCCGTCAACGAGACGAAGTTCTTCAACGGCATCCCGGACTCGATCGAGGAGAACCTGCAGTTCCTCGACGAGCTCGGCTCGCCCACGACGTACAACCACTACCCCAACGGCTGGGCCTGGGCCTTCAACACGCCCTTCAAGATGTGGAAGCGCTACAACTTCGAAGGCGGCGTCGCCGACCCGCTGATCATCTCCTGGCCCAAGGGCATGCGCACCAAGGGCGAGCTCCGGAAGCAGTTCATGCACGCGACGGACGTCGTGCCGACGCTCTACGACCTCCTGGGCGTCGAGCTGCCGGAGGAGGTCAACGGCTACCAGCAGGTGCCGCTCGA
>DASSMZ010000243.1:0-8347 GCA_035688325.1 Gaiellaceae bacterium | reverse complement strand
CGTGAACGCCCACTTGTCGACGTGGTGCGCCTGGTCGGCCGGCGTCAGCACCTCGCTCTCGTCGATGTAGTCGACCTCGAGCGCCTGCAGCACCTGCGCCTCGACGAAGTGGCCGATGCGGCACTTCGCCATCACCGGGATCGAGACGGACTCCTGGATCTCCGCGATCTTGTCCGGGTCGGCCATGCGGGCGACGCCGCCCTCGGCGCGGATGTCGGCCGGGACGCGTTCCAACGCCATCACTGCACAGGCGCCTGCGTCCTCGGCGATGCGCGCCTGCTGGGCGTCGGTGACGTCCATGATCACCCCGCCCTTCAGCATCTCGGCGAGGCCGCTCTTGACCCTCATCGTCCCGGTTTCCGCCATCGCGGTGATTCTAGCCGTGGCGCCCGGGGGTCTTGCCAACGCGCGCGGATCGTCGTACGGTCGGAGTGCGGCCCAGCCTCGGGAGAGGAGGGCTTTCATGAACGCAAGCGCAGGCACCGTCGAGGCTCCGGCAGACCGAAGCCTCCGAACGATCTTGCGGCCGGGGCGCCGCCGGGGACCGAGCATCTCGTTCCCGGAGCTCCTCTGGCTCCACCACCTGCGGCAGGAGGAGCTCAAGCACCACCAGCAGGATCCGTACGAGGGACCGGCGGAACTGCGCTACCGGGCCGCGGTCGAGCGCTTCGAGGCGGAGCACGGGCCGATCGTCGACGCCTACTGGTGCACGAACGAGGCCTCGGGTGTCGCGGTCACGCTCAAGCGCCGGCCGCTGATCCTGCCGGACGTCGTGCGGCTGCACTGGGCGACGGACTGGTCGACCAAGGACGAGCCGACGCTGATGGCGCTGCTCTACCGGTGCGAGGCGCTCGCGGTACGGGTGCACGAGGTGCTCCGCGACACGAGCCAGCGGCTGGCGATGCAGTCGCTCTTCACCGTCATCAGCTACCTGCTCGGCTTCGGCGAGACCGAGCGCGCCAGGGACGAGCAGGCGGTCGCGGAGGTCGAGCGGACGACGCGGCAGGAGCTGAAGTCGATCAACTCGTACTACCACCGCGCGGCGGTGCGCTCCGGTCAGATCGTCTACGTCGGCGGCATGCTGCTCGGGCTGATCCCGCTGGCCGCCCTGATCGCGGTCGCGATCCTGTTGCGCGCCACCGACTGGAGCAACGTCTCCGCCCGCACCGGGCTCGTCTGCTTCGCGGCAGGCGGCATCGGCGCGCTGATCAGCGTGATGTCGCGCATGAACTCCGGGCGCGTGCGCGTCGACTGGGAGTTCGGCAAGGACACGCTGCGGACGCTCGGCGCGCTACGACCGTTCGTCGGCGGCGTCTTCGGCCTCGCCACGTTCTTCGCGCTGAAGAGCGGCGTCGTGGCGCTCGAGGTCGGCGACTCGAAGAGCAGCTACTTCTACATCCTGTTCGGGTTCGCGGCCGGCTTCAGCGAGCGGCTCGCGCAGGACATGCTGCTCGGCTCGACGGTCGAGGCGGCCGCCGCACGGGTGCGGCCGCGGCGCGCACAGCAGCAGGAGCAGTCGACGGAGGGCGACCCGCTCGGCGCCGTCCCGGCGGAGAGCTGAGATGGCCGGCCTGACCGCACGGCGCCGGCGCGGCTACGAGCTGCTCTACGAGTCGTGCCTGGTACGCCCGAAGCGCAAGGCCACGGTCGACCAGCTCGTGCAGCGCATCGGCGTGAGCCGCGCCCGTTACGAGAAGGTCGGCAAGGCCCTCGGCGTCCCGTGGTACGTCGTCGGGATCATCCACTCGCTCGAGGCCGGCGGCGACTTCTCGCGGCACCTGCACAACGGCGACCCGCTGACCGCGCGGACGACCCACGTGCCCGCGGGCCGGCCGCCGACGGGGAAGCCGCCGTTCACGTGGGAGCAGAGCGCGATCGACGCGCTCCGCCTCCGCGGCCTCGACCGCTGGAAGGACTGGAGCGTCCCGGGCACGCTCTACGAGCTCGAGGGCTACAACGGCTTCGGCTACCGCGACTACCACCCGGGCGTGCCGTCGCCGTACCTCTGGAGCTTCTCGAACCACTACACGCGCGGGAAGTACGTCGCCGACGGGCGCTTCTCGCCGACCGCCGTCTCGCAGCAGTGCGGCGCGGCGCTCCTCCTGAAGCAGCTCGTCGCCGCGGCGCCGTCGAACGGCGGCCTCAGGATCGCGACGCCGCGCGTGCTGCAGCTCTCGAACCCGCACGTCACGGGGCCCGACGTCACCGCGGCGCAGCGGCTGCTGCTGAAGAACCCGTTCGGCTCGTTCGACCCCGGAACGCCCGACGGCGAGTACGGCGAGCTGACGGCCGGCGCCGTCAGGCGGGCGAAGTGGGAGCTCGGCTTCCCGGCGAACGCGAACAACAGCGTCTTCGGACCGCAGCTGCGGGCGTACCTGTCGGGCGCCAGGCCGCTGCCGGCCGCCTTCAAGGCGCGCCGCGCGCAGCGGCTCAGGCAGGCGACCTCGCAGCAGGCGATCCGGAAGCGGATCGTGCAGTGGGCGCTCTGGGGCTGCAAGCACACCGCGCAGATCGCGTACTCGCAGAACGGCAACGTCCGCCTGGCGCTGCTCGGCAAGCAGGCGGCCGTGCCGCTCGCGACCGACTGCTCCGGCTTCGCGACGCTCTGCTACTCGTGGGCCGGCGCGCCGAACCCGAACGCGCCCGGCCCGTACGACGCGCGGCAGCCGGCGTTCACCGGCTCGATGCTCGCCCACTGCCGCAAGATCCCGAAGAGCGCGGCCCAGCCGGGCGACCTCGTCGTTTGGACGCCGCCGCTACAGGGTCAGCACGTCTGCCTGGTCGTGCAGGGCGGCGCCGACCCGGTGCTTGTCTCGCACGGCGACGACTCCGGGCCGAAGAAGCTCCGGTTCTCGGCCGAGGACGCCTACCAGCGCAGCCGCGGCCACGGCACCGCGGTGTTCCTGACCGTGTTCTAGGCCGAGCCCTCGGCCTCGTACTCGCGCAGGAAGCCGAGGAACAGGCGGCGGTGGCCCTCCTCGTCGCGCAGGATCTCGATCACCATGTCCTGCGTCGTCCAGTCGACGCCGTCGGTCACCTCGACGATGCGGTTGTAGTGCTCGATCGCGCCCTCCTCGGCCTGGATCACGCCGCGGATGACATGCACGACGTCGGTCTGCTCGGACGGCGGCTGCAGGAACGGCTGCGCCGCCCGGAACTGCTCCGAGCCGGGCACGACGCCGTCGAGCTCCTTGATCCGGTTCGCGAACTGCTGCGCGTGGCCGAGCTCTTCCTGGATGTCCTCCTCGAGCGATTCGCGGATCTCCTGGGCGCGCACGCCGTCGGGATTGACCGAGTTCGCGATGTAGCTCATCACGGTCTCGACCTCCATCCAGTACGCGTGCTCCAGGAGCTCGATGATCTCGGCGCGCTTCTCGGCGTTCTCCGAAGCGAGGATGCCGAGGCCGGTCGTGGTCGCCATGGTGGCTCCTTCCCTCTGGGTCGCTTCCGAGGGTACTACCCGGCGCTCGCCGATCGACGCGCTACCCGCCGGCGAGCTCCGAGCGTGCCCCGGACGCCAAGACCTGCCGGCGCAGCTGCGGCGCCACGGCTCGTCCGCGGCCGCGAACCACGTGCGCGAGCTCGCCGCCGAGGTCGACCTCGCTCACGTCGAGGGCTTCTACCTCCTCCAGCACCTCCCCGACCCTGCCCCGCGCGCGTGCATCCTGCGATAGAAGTGGCGCATGCGCGTCGCTGACACCCTCGGCCAACTCGCGCTCTTCGCCGACCTGACGCCCGCGCAGCTCGAGGCGGTCGCGCACACGCACGAGGAGGACGTCTTCGCCGCCGGCGAGCGCGTCCTGCGCAAGGGCCTCACCGGCGGCAACTTCTACGTCATCCTCGAGGGCGAGGCGGCGGTCGAGCTCGACGGCCAGCAGCTCGCCCGCCTCGCGCGCGGCGACTTCTTCGGCGAGATCTCCGCGCTCACGGGCGACGCGCCCACCGCCGACGTCGTCGCGGTCACGATCCTCCGCTGCCTCGTGATCCCGGCCCAGCAGCTCGAGCGCCTCCTGCTCGACCGCCCGCAGTTCGCGCTCCGCCTGCTGCGGCTGGAGGCCCGGCGGCTGCGGAGCACGCTCGAGTGGCAGCCGTAGACCGCCCGTTCGCGCCCGGGGACTACGACGTCGTCGTCGTCGGCAGCGGCCCGGGCGGGCTGCAGACGAGCTACTGCCTCCGCGCGCTCGGCGTCGACCACGCCGTGCTCTCCCGCGACGACTGCCCCGGCGGGATGTTCCGGCGCTTCCCGATCTTCCAGCGCCTGATCACGTGGACGAAGCCCGATGCGCCCGTCCCGCGGACCGCGCGCGAGTACGAGTGGTACGACCACAACAGCCTGCTCGCCGACGAGCCGGAGCTGAAGGCGCTCGTCCCAGGTCTGATGGACCGCGCGTTCGACCTCCCGTCGCGGGCCGAGATGGAGGCCGGCCTCGCGGCGTTCGCCAGGCAGGCGTCCCTGCAGGTTCGGTACGAGTGCACGTGGGAGTCGACGCGCGTCGAGGACGACGGCCGACTCGTCCTCGCCACGAGCGACGGCGAGTACCGCGCGCGGGCGGTCGTCTTCGCCCTCGGCGTCACCGAGCCGTGGAAGGCCGACGTTCCCGGCCTCGAGCACGCCGCGCACTACGTGGAGACCCGCGACCCGGCGCGGTACGAGGATCGCGAGGTCTTCGTCGTCGGCAAGCGCAACTCCGGCTTCGAGGTCGCGCAGGGGATCCTGCCGTGGGCGCGCTCGATCACGCTCGGCTCGCCGCGGCCGGTGCAGACGGAGGCGCTCGCGCTCTCCGCCCTGCGGACGCGCTACCTGCACCCGTACGACGAGTACGCGCGCGGCGGCCCAGGCACCTACGTCATCGACGTGACCATCGAGCGGATCGAGCGCGACGGCGAGCGCTTCCGCGTCCTCACCCGCGGCACGACGTGGGACGGGCAGCTCGAGTTCGAGGTCGACGACGTGATCGCGGCCACCGGCTTCCGCACGCCGCTGCGCGACCTCCCGGAGCTCGGCCTCGTGACCGTCGCCGACGGCCGGATCCCCGCGCTGACGCCGTTCTGGGAGAGCGTCTCGCTGCCCGGCGCGTACTTCGCCGGCAACGCGTCCCAGGGCGCGCGCGGCCTGGGCAAGCGCGGTGCCGGCGCGAGCTCGAGCGCCGTGAACGGCTTCCGCTACAACGCCCGCGTCCTGGCGCAGCACATGGCCGAGCGCCTGACGGGGTACGAGCCGCCGCGGGCGCCGGTCGACGACGTCGTCTCGTTCCTGCTGCACGAGCTGTCGGTCGCGCCGGAGCTCTGGGTGCAGAAGGGCTACCTCTGCCGCGTGGTCGCGTCGCTCGACGGCGGCCACGTCGACGACGGCGTGCAGCCGGTCTCGCACTTCCTCGACGCGCCCGGCCCCGACGCGTTCGGCGCGACGGTCGAGGTCGACGAGGACGGGACGATCCTCCCGACGCTCTACGTGCGCCGCCGCGGCGAGATCCGCGAGCACCAGCTCGCTCCACATCCGCTGCACGAGTACGAGGGCGAGAGCTACCGGAACCAGGTGGCGGCGATCGTCGGCTAGCGGGAGCGCCGACGAGCGCCCTGCGCTCGCGAAGGTTCGGCCCTCGGTGCGCATCTGGTCGTCGGGGAGAGAGGCGAACGGGGGCGGGTCGCGGCGGGCCCGTCCCCGGGCCTGCCTCCGCTGCGCCTAAGATCGCGGGCGCTGGCCCGTTCGGGGCTCAGACGGACGGAAACCGACAGGACGAGGGGGACTCATGAGAAGGACTGCTCGCGTTGCCGCCTGGCTCGTCGTCGCCGCCGCGCTGGCGGCGCTGATCAGCTCGGCTCAGGCCGGCGCAGGCACGAAGCACAAGGGTCACGGCAAGGGCCCGGCGGCGTGCTGCACCGAGACGCACGTCGAGATCCAGGCGAACGGCTACACGATCCCGGGCACGTTCACCACGCCGAAGGCCGGCGGCGCGCACGCGCACTACCCGGCGGTGCTGCTCCTGCACGGGACGGCCTCGCAGAAGGACGAGGTCGGGAACATGTACCTGCGCCTCGCGCAGAAGCTCGGCCGCCTCGGCTACGCGTCGCTGCGGATCGACTTCGCCGGCTCGGGCGACTCGAAGCTGCCGCAGACGGCGTTCACCTACACAGAGGAGGTCTCCGACGCGGAGACCGCGCTGACGTGGCTGAGCCACAACCGCAACGTTGCGGCGAACGCCCTCGGCCTCGTCGGCTTCTCGCAGGGAGGCCGCGTCGCCGCCACGGTCGCGGGCACCGATCCGCGCGTGAAGGCGCTGACGACGTGGTCGACCTGGGTCGAGCCCGGCTCGACCGCGGTGAACACGTGGGGCCCGCAGGCGTACCAGGAGGCCCAGCGGAACGGCCAGGTGACGGTCGACCTCGGCTTCAGGACGTGGACGTTCTCGCTCGCCTGGTTCGAGACGATCAAGGCCTCGAGCCCGCTGCAGGACATCGCGGCCTACCACGGGCCGCTGCTCGGGATCGACGGCAGCGAGGACGTGCTCTGGCCGCAGACGAAGGACGAGCTGTTCGCGGCCGGCTCCTACGACGAGACGCTGCACGTCGTGCCGGGTGCCGACCACATCTACCACGTGCTCGACGCCGACCAGACGCAGGCGGAGGACGTGCTGAACACGACGGCGAGGTGGTTCTCGCAGAAGCTCGCGCCCGGCCTGCACCACGGCCACTAGCGCAACGAGCCACGGCCGGACGGCGACCACGAGCCCGACGCGGTCGCCGTCCGCCGAAGCGAGGTCGCGGGCGCGCGGCGTCTAGTGCGCGACGTCGGCGATCGTCGTCAGCATCGCGACCACGACGAGCAGCCAGGCCGCGGCGACGCCAGCCGCGACGAGCTTGAAGCGCCTCGGCACGAGCCCCCACCCGAAGGCGAGCACGTGGCCCTTGGTGAGCCGGGCGCGGAGGGCGACCAGCCCGGAGAGCCCGAGCGCCCGCAGGATCCGCCCGGCGACGGTCGCCTCGAAGCGCAGGCGCTCGGCCGCCTGGACGCGCGACTCCCAGCGCGCCGCCATCTCGCGGGCCTCGCGGCGAGCAGCGCGCCGGTAGAGCGGCAGCGCTCTGCGCCGGTTCTCCCAGTAGGCGAGCGACCGCCGAGCATCCTCGAGCGGCGGCGGGGCGAGCATCGCCTCGACGAGCTGCAGATCCGGGTCTCGCTGAAGGCGCATCGTTCGCCCCGAGTGTAGCCGGGCGGGCGCGACGAAGACCGCGCCCGCCGGCGGACAGCGAGCCTCAGCTCTTGGGCTGCCTGAGGTCCTTGATCAGGCGCTGCCCGTGAACCGCGAGGCTGGCGCCGATCTTCGTGCCGATGCTGCGGAACGCAGCCGCGGCCATGACGGTGGCGAGACTGCGCAGCTGCGGATGCCTCGTCCCCGGTGCGTGAACCTCGCCGTGCGCGATGCGGTACTCCATGACCACCTCCTCTCGTGCGGGCCACGCTAGAGACGCGACCTGACGGACGAGGTGGCTCGGCCCTCAGGACGAGCTCTTCGCCTGGCGGATCGAGACGATCTCGTCTCGCGTCGCGCCCGCGGCGGCCGCCGCTGCTTCCCTGGCGGTCTGCTTCATGAGGGTCGTGCGGTCGCCGTTGCCGGCGTCCTGAGCGAGGCCCTGGACGGACTTCGCGGCGAGCACGCCACCGGCGGCGGTCGTCGCCGCCCGCGCGACGCGCCCGCCGTCCCGGTTGATCGCTTCCCGGGCCTGGTCGAGGAGCTCGGGCTTCCGGACGAGCGTCGCCGCGACCACTGCGCCGATCACGCCGCCGGCGGTGGCGCCCACGACGGCGCCCACGGTCGTCCAGGTCGAGAGCGACGGGCCTTGCTCGTCGCTCGCGCTCGCCTGCTCCTGCTCTGGCTCGTACGGGCTGCGCTCCTCCAGCTCTTCCTGCGCGTCCCGTTCCTCGACTGCGGCGTCCGACATCTCGTCTGGCTAGCTCTCCGGCGACCGCGGGCGCAAAACCTCCGAGGGTGTAAAGCGCGCAACCCGGGAAGAGAGGGCTACGACATCCGTCACGAGGAGGACACCATGCCGCCGCACGACGATCCAGCGACAGAGTCCGAGCAGGGCGCCCGGCGCGCCTCGAGGCTGGGTGGGCCGATGCTGGCCGTCGGGGCTTTCGCCGCCGGAGCTGCCGTCACGTTGCTCGCGAAGCGGCTGATCGACGCCCGCCGCAAGGGCGGCAGCCTGACCGAGGCGCTCCCCGTCGGCGGCGACGGCTCGAAGGACGACCTCGCGACGGTGTTGCGCCGCGCGGCGCTGGACGTCGCCGTCGCCGCCAGCGGACAGGCGGCCGAGCGACTGCGGTCTGGCGACGACGAGGACGAGACCG
>DASSMZ010000023.1:0-11533 GCA_035688325.1 Gaiellaceae bacterium | reverse complement strand
GCGTCTTGTCCGCGTCGAGGTAGTGGGCGTGGCCGCCGAGCTGCGTCATCCCGGCCTCGAAGGCGTTGCGGGTCCGGGTCGAGCGGTCGAGGAAGAGCATGAACAGCGTCTTGTCCGGCAGCAGCCGGTGCGGCCGGCCGTCGCGGTACGCGTCCTTGAGCTCGCCGGCGACGGCGAGCGCCTCCTCGAGCTCCTCGACCGACCAGTCGAGCGTCTCGACGTAGTCGCGGCCGGTGAGCGTGCTCCTGTCGATTGCGAGCTTCATCGTGTCCTCCCTTTCATCAGTTCCTGCTGGCCCAGGCCAAGGCCGAGATACTCGGGAATCGCCTGCTGGCCCGGCACGTCCGGGACCGGGGCGGGGCCGTCGTCGGCGGCCGGCGGGCGCAGGCCGACGAGGTCGTCCGGGCGCACCGGCACGCGGTTCAGCACCCGGCCGGTCGCGGCGCGGAGGGCGGCGACGACCGCCGGCGTCGCCGCGACCGTCGCGAGCTCTCCGATGCCCTTGACGCCGTAGGGCGCGCCGGGCTCGGGCTCCTCCACGAACTCCGCGAGGACCGGTGGAACGTCGAGGATCGTCGGCACCAGGTAGTCCGTGAACGACGGGTTCTGGATCGCGCCGCCCTCGAGCTGCAGCTCCTCCATCAGCGCGAGCCCGAGGCCCATCGCGGCGCCTCCCTCGACCTGCCCTTCGGCGCCCTGCGGGTTGATTACGCGGCCCGCGTCCTGTGCCACCGCAAGCTGGACGACGCGGGCCAGGCCGAGCTCCGTGTCCACGTCCACGACGGCCCGCTCGGCGACGAAGGCGAACGAGGCGTGGATGTCCCCGTGCCCCCGGTCGTCGAAGCCGGTCGTCGTGCGGTGGTGGTAGTCGCGCGTGCACGAGATCGGCTCGGAGAGGTCGCCGCCGCGCTCCTCGAGCTCCGCTCGGACCGCGCGGCAGGCGGCCAGGACCGCGCCGCCGGCCATCGTCGTCTGGCGCGACGCGGAGGTCGAGCCTGCGAATCCTGCCGCCGTCGTCGCCGGCAGGACGCGGACGTCCTCGAGCTCGAGCTCCGTCCGCACGATCTGAGCCAGAACCGTGTACAGCCCCTGGCCGTAGTCGACCGCGGCGGTCTCGATCTCGGCGAGCGGCCCCTCGCGCAGCGTCACCGTCGCCCGGGCCGCATCGTCGAAGCCCTCGCTGTAGGCGACGTTCTTGAAGCCGACCGCGAAGCCGACGCCGCGCGCGAGCGTCTCGCCGTGGTTGACGTTCCCGGCGCCGCCCGGGTAGGCGGGCGGGTCGTCGGGCTCCGGCAGCGGGATGGCGGCGCAGCGCTCGATCGCCTCGCGGAGCGGCGCGCTCCCCTCCAGCACCTGCCCGGTCGGCAGCACCGACCCCGTGCCGACGGCATTTCGCAGCCGCAGCTCGACCGGGTCGAGCCGGAGCTTCCCGGCCAGCAGGTCGAGCGCCGACTCGTACGCGAAGCAGACCTGCGGCGCGCCGAACCCGCGCATCGCGCCGCACGGCGGGTTGTTCGTGTAGACGACGGTGCCCTCGATGCGCACGTTCGGGATCTCGTAGGGCCCGGCCGCGAAGGTGGAGGCGTTGGCGAGCACGGCGGGGGAGGAGGAGGCGTAGGCGCCGCCGTCCAGCAGCAGCCGGACGTCCGCGGCGACGAGCCTGCCGTCGGCGGTGGCGCCGTAGCGGATCCACGTGCGCGACGGGTGCCGGTGCGGGTGGCCGTGGAACGACTCCTCGCGCCCGTACGACATCTTCACGGGGCGGCCCGTCCGCAGCGCGAGCAGCGAGGCGTGGATCTGCACGTGCAAGTCCTCGCGCGAGCCGAATGCGCCGCCGACGCCCGCCAGCGCGACCCGCACCTGCTCCTCCGGCAGGCCGAGGCACGGCGCCAGCTGCTGCCGGTCGACGTCGAGCCACTGCGTCGAGACGAGCAGGTCGACGCCGCCGTCGGCCGCCGGGATCGCCAGGCCGCCCTCCGGGCCGAGCGCCGCCTGGTCCTGCATGGCCGTCTCGTAGTAGCCCTCGACCCAGACGTCCGCCTGCGCGGCGTCGAGGTCGCCGTCGACGATGTGGACGTGCCGGAGGACGTTGCCGAAGTCGTGGACGCGCGGCGCCTCCGCGCACAGGGCCGCCTCCATGTCGGTCACCGGCTCGAGCGGCTCGTAGTCGACCGCGACGAGCTTTGCTGCGGCGCGCGCGAGCTCGCGGCTCTCGGCGGCGACGACCGCGACCGGCTCGCCCTCGTAGCGAACGACCCCGTCGGCGAGCACCGGCTGGTCGGAGTACTCGAGCCCGAACGTGCGCTTCGCCGGCAGCTCGGCGGCGGTCAGGACGCAATGGACGCCGGGTGCGCGGCCGGCGGCGCTCGTGTCGATCGAACGGATCCGCGCCGAGGCTTGCGGGCTGCGCACGGCGACCGCGAAGAGCATTCCTTCGGCGCGCAGGTCGCCGCCGTAGACGTACGCGCCGGTCACCTTCGCCGGGCCGTCGACTCGCCGGGCCGATTCGCCGACCCCGCCGAGCTGGCGCCCCCGCACGGCGCTCATCGCCGTACCTCGGCTGCCAGTCGCACCGCGTCGACGACCTTCGCGTACCCGGTGCAGCGGCAGAGGTTGCCGGCGAGCGCCTCCCGGATCGCCGCCTCGTCGGGCTCGTGCTCGCGCTCGAGCAGGTCGGCGGCGGCGACGACCAGGCCAGGGGTGCAGAAGCCGCACTGCACCGCGCCCGACTCGAGGAACGCGTCCTGCACCGCGTGGAGCGCGCCGTTCACGCTGAGTGACTCGACGGTGCGGACGTGCCGGCCGTCGGCCTGTGCGGCCGGGACAAGGCAAGCGCAGACGACCTCGCCCTCGAGCCAGACCGAGCAGGCGCCGCACTCGCCCTGCTCGCACGCGTCCTTCGCGCCGATCAGGCCGAGCTCGTCCCGCAACAGCTCGAGCAGGCTCGTCCACGGCTCGACCTCCGCCGTGCGCTCGCGCCCGTTCACGACGCAGCGGATCAGCACGGCGCGGCCTTCCGGTCGGCGAGCGCCCAGCCGAGCGCGCGGGAAGCGAGCACCTCGACCGCGTGTCGCCGGTACCTCGCCGAGCCGCGCACGTCGTCGATCGGCGCCGTCTCGGCGGCGGCGAGGCGGCCGACCTCGGCGAGGGAGCCGTCCGCCCGCTTCCAGTCGAGCGACGAGGCGAGCGCCTCGGCCCGCGGCGCCCGCAGCACGGTCGGGCCGACCGACCCCAGCGCGAGCCGCACACGGTGGCGGGCGGTGTCCAGCTGCACGCAGACGCTCGCGACGGCGATCACCATCGCGTTGCGGACGCCCAGCTTCGAGAACGAGCCCGGCCCGTCGACCGGACGCCACTCGACGGCGGCGACCAGCTCGTCGGGCGCGAGCGCGATCTGCTTGGGGCCCGTGACGAACTCCGACCACGGCACCCGCCGCTCCGGCCGTCCCGCCGCGGCCACGACGACGTCGGCGTCGTAGGCTGCGAGGACTGCGAGCCCGTCGGCCGCCGGCGAGGCGGTCACGACGTTGCCTCCGATCGTCGCCCGCTTGCGCACCTGCGGCGACGCGAACGCGTGCGCCGCCTGCGCGAGCGGCGAAAACGTCGCAAGCTCGCGCCCGATCCGGTCGAAGGTCGTCCCGGCGCCGAGCCGGAGGACGCCGTCGCGGCACGACCAGCCGTTCAGCTCCTCGACCCGCGAGAGGTCGAGCAGCGCCGGCGGCCGCAGGCCGTGCAGGTTCACCTCGACCATCAGGTCGGTGCCGCCGGCGACCGGGACGGCCTCCGGGTGCGCGCTCCGGAGCTCGAGCGCCTCCTCGAGCGAGCGCGGCTGGAGCGCGACGCTCACACCCGCACCGCGGCGAACGCCTCGATCATCGCCGGCACGTCGTCTCCGAGCGGGTAGAGCACCGGGCACGTGCAGCCCGCCGCGACGTACTCGTCGACCTTGGCGCGGCACTCCTCGGCGGTGCCCGAGGCGGTGATCAGCTGGACGACGGCGTCCGGGACGAGCGCCATGGCCGACTCGATCTGCTCCGGCGTGGCCGGCCACGTGAGCACGCGGCCGATCTCCTCGAGCAGCGACTCGTCGACGCCGCTCGCCTTGCCGATGTGCGGCTGCTGACCGAGGTACTGCGCGACGAGCTCCCGCGCCCGGTCGAGCGCCAGCGAGCGGTCGCCGTCCAGCGAGCAGACCACGAGCTGCGGCCGGTCGATCTCGGCGAGCGGCCGGCCGGCGCGCTCCGCGCCGAGCGCCAGGTGCTCCATCGCCTGCCGGTCGTACTCCGGGCCGACGAGGTAGTTGAGGAGGACGCCGTCACCGATCTCGCCGGCGAGCTCCATCATCTTCATCCCGGTCGCGCCGACGTAGATCGGCACCTGCTTCGGCGAGCGGTCGCCGTGGACGATGTCGATCTCGACGTCGTCCAGGTGCACGAAGTCGCCGTGGAACGTGACGCGCTCCATCGCCAGCAGCCGGCGCGTCGCCTCGACCGTCTCGCGCATCGCGACGCGGACGCGACGGCGGTCGACCCCCACCTTCGACGCCAGCGGCTCCCACCACGAGCCGAGCCCGAGCCGGATGCGGCCCGGAGCGAGGTCGTCGAGCGTCGAGAACGTCGCCGCGAGCAGCCCGACGTTGCGCGTCCAGGTGTTGACGACGCCGGCGCCGATCGCGATCCGGTCGGTGACGGCGGCGTAGGCGGCCATCGGCACCGTCGCCTCGCGCACGAGCCGGCTCTCGGCCTGCCAGACCGCCTCGAAGCCGCAGTCCTCCGCGAGCTGCGCATACTCCATGCCCTCGCGGATCGGGTGCTTGTCCTGCAAGTAGAGCGCTACGCGCTGATGAGCGGCGACGGCCATCTCCGTCCTCCCTTGGGCTCGAAGTCGTGGGGCGGGATCTCCTCGAGGCGGCGCCAGAGGCGCTCGGCCTCGACCGACGCCCCGGCCGCGAGCTGCCTCTGGTCGATTCGGGTCAGGCGCCGGTCGGCGACGACGAGCTCGCCCGCGATCATCACGTCGCGGACGTGTCGCGAGGAGAGCCCGAAGACCCAGTGGCCGGCGAAGCTGCTCTCGCGCAGCGGCGCCGGCGCCGCGTAGTCGAGCACGACGAGGTCGGCCGGCGCGCCGGGCTCGAGCGTGCCGAGCAGGGGCTCGTCGAAGATCCGCCCGGCGAGCCGTGCGCCCTCCGCCAGGCGCGCGAGCGGCCATTCCGGGCCGACGTTGAGGTCGCCCTCGCGCAGCCGGAAGTAGGCGGCGCGCGACTCCTCGAACATGTCGGAGCCGATCCCGTCCGTGCCGAGGCTGACGTGCGGCCCGAGTTCGTGCAGCGGCGCGCGGCCGACGGCGTTGTTCATGTTCGAGCGGGCGTTGTGCGCGATCGAGGCGCCGGTCTCGCGGACGAGCCGGAGCTCCAGCTCGCCGAGGTGGACGCCGTGCGCGAGCAGCGTGTCCTCGTGCAGCGCCTCGAGCGTCGCGAGCCGCTCGACCGCCCCGACGTCGACGCCGTCCTCGCCGGCGTGGACGTGCAGCGGCCCGAGCTCGGCGCAGGCGGCGAGCGTGTCGTCCGAGAGCGTGAAGCAGGCGTGGGCGCCGACCAGCCCGCGGACGAGCGGCGGCTGCTCGTGCCGCACTCGTTCGAGGAAGCGACGGTTCTCTTCGATCCCGGCGGCCGCCCGCTCCGGCCCGTCCCGCTCGGAGGTCTCGTAGCAGAGCACCGAGCGCACGCCCAGCGAGTGGAGCGCCTCCTCGATCACGTCGAGCGAGCCGTCGATCGCGTTCGGCGAGGCGTGGTGGTCGATCAGCGTCGTCGTCCCTGAGAGCAGCGCCTCCATGCCGCCGACGAGCGCCGAGGCGCGAACCGTGGCCTCGTCCAGCGCGCGGTCGAGGCGCCACCAGACGCGCTGCAGCACCTGCAGGAAGTCCTCCGGCGGCTCGAGCCCGTACGGCATCCCGCGGGCGAGCGCCGAGTAGAGGTGCGTGTGCGAGCAGACGTTGCCGGGGACGACGAGGCAGCCCGAGCAGTCGCGCTGCGTGCCGCCGCCGGCGCGCACGATCCGGCCGCGGCGCACGTGCACGTCGGTCTCCTCGAGCCGCAGCGGGTCGAGCGAGCGTACGACGATCGCGCCCGTCAGGACGGTCACGCCGGCTCCTTCCGGCGCGCGAGGTGCGGCACCGCGGCCAGTGCGGCAGGGGAGTCCTTCATCGGCAGCCGCGTGCGGCGGACGCCGTCGAAGGCGTGGAGCGCGGCGGCCGTCGCGGCGCACGTCGGCACGACCGCCGCCTCGCCGAGGCCCTTCGCGCCGAACGGCCCCTCCGGCTGCGTCTCCTCGACCAGGATGCACTCGACCGGCGGCATCCCGGTGGGCGGGATCAGGTGCAGGGACTTGAGCGTCTCCGTCACCGGCACGCCGCCCTCGATCACGAACTCCTCGGAGAGCGCCTGCCCGAGGCCCATGTGCACGCCGCCCTCGATCTGCCCCTCGGCGAGCGTCGGGTTGATCGCGCGGCCGACGTCGTGCGCCGCGACGACGCGCTCGAGCCGGCCCTCGTCGTCGAGGATCACGACCTGCGTCGCCCACGCGTAGGCGAGGTGCGTCACCGGCTCCGGGTCGTCGAGCGGCGTCGTCCAGTCGACGAGGAACTCGCCGGGGAACTCGCGGCCCGCGAGCTCCTCCACGCGTGAGCCGTCGAGCGCGGCCTTCAGCTTGCGCGCGGCGTCGAGCACCGCGTTGCCGCCGAGCACGGTCGAGCGCGAGGCGGTCGTCTGCCCGGTGTCGAGCTCGCGCTCTGTGTCCACGACGACGCGGAGGCGCTCCGGCGCGAGTCCGAGCTCCTCGCAGGCGAGCTGGCGCAGGATCGTGTTCACGCCCTGGCCCATCTCGGTCCAGGAGTGGAAGAGCGTGACGGTGCCGTCCGGCTCCGGCCGCAGCAGGACGCGTCCGCGCTCGGGCACGCCGTTGCCGATGCCGGTGTTCTTGACGCCGCAGGCGATTCCGGCGAAGGGCGCGGCGTGGTAGGCGTCGCGCACCGCGAGCAGCGTCCGCTTCAGGCCGACGCCCGGGCCGAGCAGCTGCCCGGTGGCGAAGCGGTCGCCCTCCTCGAGCGCGTTGCGCCAGCGGATCTCCCAGCCGTCGATCCCCACCCGCTCGGCGAGCAGGTCGAGCACGCCCTCGATCGCGAAGTTCGACTGGCTGACGCCGAAGCCGCGCATCGCGCCACAGGGCGGGTTGTTCGTGTGAACCGCTCGCGCCTCGACGTCCACGTGCGGCACCCGGTAGGCGCCGCAGGCGTGGCCCGCCGCGCGCTCGAGCACCTTCTCGCCGACGCTCGCGTACGCGCCGGTGTCACCGACGATCCGCGCTCGCACGGCGAGCAGGCGGCCCTCGGCGTCGCAGCCGGCGGTGTAGTCGAGCCACATCGCGTGCCGCTTCGAGTGGAAGCGCAGGCTCTCGCGCCGGGTGAGCGTCACGAGCGCCGGACGGCCGGTGACGGTCGCGAGCAGCGAGGCGTGGCACTGGACGCTGAGGTCCTCCTTCGCGCCGAACGCGCCCCCGGTCGCCACCTGCGTCACCCGAACCCGTTTCTCGGGCAGGCCGAGGAAGGACGCGATCTGGCGGCGGTCCTCCCAGACGCCCTGGCCCTGCGAGTAGACGCGCAGGCCGCCGTCCTCGGGAACGGCGAGCGCCGACTCCGGCTCGAGGAACGCATGCTCGATGAACTGCGTGCGGTAGCTCTCGCTCACGACGTGCGCGGCCTCGGCGAACGCCGCGTCCACGTCGCCACGCTTCACCTCGGAGCGCGAGAGCTCGCGCGCCTGCTCGTCGAACGGGTCCGTCACCGGGTCGAGCACCTCGTACTCGACCTCGACGAGGGCGGCGGCGGCCCGGGCCGCGCGGCGTGTGTCCGCGCCGACGACGGCGAGCACGTCCCCCACGTACGCCGTCTCCTCGCCCGTGCCCACGAGCTGCCGCCAGTCCCTCGTCAGGACCCCCTGGGCCCGCTCTCCCGGCACGTCCGCCGCGGTCAGGACGGCGACGACGCCCGGGCATGCCCTCGCCTTCGAGACGTCGACGCGCACGACGCGTGCGCGCGGATGATCGGAGAAGCGCAGCGCCCCGTGCAGCATTCCCGGCTCGACGAGGTCGCCGACGAACGCCTTGTCGCCGAGAGCGAGCTCCTCGCCCAGGTAGCGCGCCGCCCGCGAGCCGACTCGCCCGCCGCCTTCGGGTCTCGGCACCGGCTCGCCGCGCCGGGTTGCGGCCGCGAGCTCGATCGCGTCGACGATCTTCGCGTAGCCGGTGCAGCGGCAGAGGTTTCCGAGCAGGGCTCGCTCGATCTCGGGACGCGTCGGCTGAGGCTTCCTCGCGAGCAGCGACTCCGCCTTCAGCACGATCCCGGGTGAGCAGAAGCCGCACTGGGAGGCGCCGGCGGCGACGAAGCACCGCGCCCAGAGCTCCCGCTGCCCGGCCGAGAGGCCCTCCTGCGTGACGACGCGCTTGCCGGCGACGCGTGTTGCCGGCTGCGCGCACGACACCGCTGCGCGACCGTCGACGAGCACGGTGCACGCGCCGCACGAGCCCTCGGGCGCGCAGCCGTCCTTGACGGAGCGGAGCCCGAAGCCCTCGCGCAGCAGCTCGAGCAGGGTCTGTCCCTCCTCGACCTCGGCCGAGACCGGCTCGCCGTTGAGGACGAACTCCACGCTCACTCCGCGGCGCCGAGCACCAGGCTCAGCAGCGCCATCCGCAGGACGACGCCGTTGAACGCCTCGGTCCAGTAGCGGGCGTGCCGCGTCTCGTCGACGTCGGCGGGCAGCTCGTCCATCCGCGGCAGGCTGTGCAGGATGATCGCGCGCGTCTTCGCCTTCTCGCGCAGCAGCTCGCGCGTCACCTGATAGGTGCGAGGGGTGGTCGCGACGCCGCCGTTGCCGGAACGCTCCTCGCGCGAGACCGAGTAATCGGCCTGCACGACGGGCTCCATGTAGATCACGTCGCAGTCCGCGATCACGTCCTCGACGGACTCGGCCTCCTCGTACAGGACGTTCCGCTCGTCGAGCTCGAGCGTGAAGTCGGGCAGGAGCGACATCTCGGGTGGCCCGACGACGTACGCCTTCGCGTCGAACTGCGAGAGCGCGTACAGGATCGAGTGCATCGTGCGCATGCGCATGTCGCCGACGAGCAGGAACGTGCGGCCGTCGATCGAGCCGAGCTCCTTCTGCGTCGTGTAGAGGTCGGTCAGCACCTGCGTCGGGTGCTCGCCCCAGCCGTCGCCGCAGTTGATCACCGGCACCGACGCCCAGCGCGCGGCCTCCGCGGGAGCGCCCTGCTCGAAGTGGCGCATCGCGATGACGTCGCCGTAGTACTCGAGCATGTGAACCGTGTCCTTGATCGACTCCTGGTAGAAGTCGCCGGCCCGGGTCATCTTCGCGTCGGCGAAGCCGAGCACGTGGCCGCCGAGCCGGTGCATCGCGGCCTCCGTCGCGAGCCGCGTGCGCGTGCTCGGCTGGTAGAAGGCCGTCAGCAGGGTCTTGTGCGCGAGCACCTCGGAGTTGCGGCGTGCGCGCGCGATCGGCGCGAGCTCGTCGCAGACCTCGAAGACCCGCTCGAAGTCAGCCCGTTCGAACTCCTTCAGCGACAGGATGTCGCGTCCCAGAAAGCTCCTCATCTCGTTGCCTCCGTGGTCGTGGGCCCGCCGCCCGGCGGACTCCGGTGAACAGCACTGCGACCCGCTCCTCGTCCTCGACGGCACCTTGCTCGCGCAGCGTGAGCAGGCCGGCGAGCCCGGCCGCGCCGGTGGTGTCGACGTCGATCCCCGTCGCCTCGACCGCGAGCTCGTTCGCGGCTACCAGCGTCTCCTCGGTCGCGATCACTGGCCTGCCGCCGGTGGCGAGCATCCCCTCGACGACGGCCAGCCAGTCGTAGGTCTCGTCGTCGAGGATCCCGTGTGCGACGCTGTGCGGCTCGCGCTCCCACGGCCACATGAACTCGGAGCGGTGGGTGGCGGCGTAGGCGAGGTCGCCGCGCGCGGAAGCGGCGTCGAATGCGCGCTTGAGCGGCCACGCGCCCTCCGTCTGCACCGTGTCGAGCCGCGGAATCGTCTCGACCGCGCCGAGCGCTGCCGCCTCGTGGAAGGCGTGGCTGCACGCGCTCGCGAGCGCGCCGCCGCCGACCTGGACGACGAGCCGGTCGAGCCGCACGCCGCTGGCGGCGAGCTCGTAGCCGAGCGTCTCCCCGCCCTCGACGGCGAGCCCGTTCAGGTTGCCCTGGCAGGTGAACGGGAGGGCACCCTCTGCCAGCGCCTGCAGCAGCCGGCGGTAGGTCGGGTCGCCGGGCTCGCCGGTCCGCTCGCAGATCTCCGCGTGCGCGCCGAGCTCCTCCAGCCGCTCGAGCACGACCGGGTCGGCGTCGACGGGGACGAAGACGCGCAGCGCTCGGCCGCCTGCGCGCGCGACCACGGCCGCCGCCAGCGCGGCGTTCCCGCAGCTGGCGATCGCGAGCTCCGGGCGGCGCGCCGGATCGGTGAGGCCGAGCTGCTCGGCGGCCTCGAGGTAGACGAGCACGTCGAAGAGGTGCCGCGCCTTGTGCGAGCCGGAGACGTTGCCGGTCTCGTCCTTGACCCAGACCCCGCCCCGCCCGGAGAAGCCGAGGCGGTCGCTGAGCTCGTCGCTGCGCTCGAACGGCGTCGCGCGGAAGCCCTCGCCGTCGACGTCGGCGACCCGCGCGTCGAGCCGCCGGACGAGCGCGCAGTACTCGTCGTCGGAGAGGCCGAGGTGGTAGGCGTGCAGCAGCGGGCGGTAGCGCAGGAACGGGTTCGGCCCGTGGTCGCCGCTCGGGAACTCGACCACGCCCAGGTCGAGCTCTCGTCGCAGCACGTGGTCGACGTCGTCGTCGCGGCCCGCGTTCCGGCAGCGGAACGGATACGGACTCGACGGCGAAGGGCCGGCGCCGCAGCCCGCGCAGACGAGGCGGCT
This sequence comes from Gaiellaceae bacterium, assembly GCA_035688325.1. Taxonomy (GTDB): domain Bacteria; phylum Actinomycetota; class Thermoleophilia; order Gaiellales; family Gaiellaceae; genus AC-32. The sequence goes on along the minus strand of DASSMZ010000023.1, from coordinate 567 downwards.
GACGGGGCGGCTCACACCGCCTCCAGGACGCCCGCCCTCGCGTTGAGCTCCTCGATCAGCGCGTCCCACTCGGCGGTCCGGTTGCGCACGCCGACCCAGAAGGCCGGGTCGCGCCGGGCCTCGAAGTCTGCGAGCGAGACGCCCTGTTGCTCGACCCAGGTGAAGTAGCCGAGGTTGAAGATCCGCTCCCGCTCCTCGCGCGTCAGCTCGCGCAGGTTGTCCGTCGTCGCGCCGAGCACGTGCTCGCCGAAGGCCTCGGACGCGGCGACCTCGTCGAAGCCGCCGGGGAAGTAGCGCTCGAGCGCGCGCTCCCGCTCGCTGTCGTACATCGCCGCCCCGTCCGTCGCGATCGTGACGACCGCGTCCTCCGGTCCGAGCCCGAGGTGCTTCGCGACCTTGATCGCGCCGAGCACGTTGCAGATCCCCGAGAGGCCGAGCGACGAGAGGCCTTCCAGCACCTCCGCCGGGACGCGCCGGCGCTCGGCGAGGTACCGCCGGCCGACCTCGCTGCCGAAGACGACGCCGAGCCGGTCGGTCGCGCGGTCGGAGACCGCCAGCACGACGTCG